>CAZTJP010000004.1:0-32682 GCA_964613895.1 uncultured Thiotrichales bacterium
TTGTGCCGTTTGGCGGAATGAGACTTCGATCATTGCAAACCTTGGGGTATCAGCGGTGCCTTAATCAGAATCAAACATCATGAATCGACATTACCTGAAGATTTCCGACGCCCCGATTTTTCGGTGGTGTGGCTACGGCATTGCCTTGATCCTGCTTGCCGGATGTACAAAACCGGTCAATCAACCACCTTCTTTCCAGTCGCCGACCGATCAGCGAGGCCGTGTGGGGAGAAGCGTCAGCTTGCCGGTGACTGTTTCCGATCCGGAAGGTGATTCAGTGACCCTGTCAGCGAGCGGATTGCCCAATGGTATTGTGCTCGATCCGATCAGTGACACGCTGAAAGGTGTTCCTTCAGTAGCAGGAACCTTTATGGTCACACTGCGGGCGCAGGACAGTCACAACAACACCGCTGAACATTCTTTTGAATGGGTCATTGGTCAGGATGAGCCCCCCAGATTTTCCGGCCTTCCGCCATCCCTGGAGACGCGCGTGGGTGATCCGGTGGATTTGACGATCAGGGCCAGTGATCCGGAACGGGATCCGCTGGTTTACCAGGCCCGGAATTTACCCGCCGGGCTGACGCTCGATTCGTCGACTGGTGAGATCTCCGGGAAAACTGTCGAAGGCAAACGTTATGAGACGACGTTCATCGTCAAAGACGAGATTCATGAAGTTCGCCATACCGAAGAATGGATCGTCAAACCGAATCAGCCCCCCCGGATCGACATTCCGGGGGTTATAACGCGGTCGGTCAATGAGTCCGTGTCCTATACGATTTCCGCAAGCGATCCTGAGGGCGACTTGCCGCTCGAATACTCGATCGACAACCTGCCTGATGGACTCCAGTTCAATCAAACTACCGGTGAGATTTTCGGCACGCCGACAAAGGAGGGGCGCTGGCAGGGCGTGGTGACGGTTCGGGATCACCGTGGTGCCGCAGTCCAGGCTGATATGGTCTGGGATATCACGCCCGTTGGTTTGCACGGACTGGTTGGATGGTGGAAATTCGATGAAGGGGTGGGGAGTACGGTGACCGATGCTTCAGGGAATGGCAATGTGGCGGAATTTCATGACGCCAATGGTGTACAGGAAAATGGTGGCTGGACAGCTGAAGGCAGAATCGATGGCGCCTTGCAGCTCGATTGCGGGTCCACTGATGCTTCCGCCCACTGCAAGGATATCGTTGTGATTCCAATGTCTGACAGTTTGCGGGCGATCAAGCATGAAATTACCGTCATGGCCTGGACCTATCGCACGGCTCGTCGCAATGTTGCCGTACTGGCCCACAATTATCCCAAAGGTTTGTTCTTCGGTTATCACGAATATACCGATGGCGACAAGGCTGGAACAGCAGTTTTTAAATGGGGCATCGATGCGGTCGATGGCAGTGAAATAGCTGAGTGTTGGCAGGCCACTCAGGAACTTGGCCAGGCGCCCGTGAATCGCTGGTACCACCTGACCGGTGTTTTTGACGGGCAGCATGCCAAACTGTATGTCAATGGTACTCGCATATGTACAGCGACGGCACCGGAGCCGGTGGATGTGCCGATTTCAGAACACCCGATCACCATTTCCGGTTTTCTCGACAGCGGTGATGGTCCCAGTCTGAAGGATGAGATCATCGGCAAGATCGATGATGTGAGAGTCTACAATCGGGCGCTCAGTGACGCTGAAATTCTCGAGATCTATCAGCAGGCACCTCCGTTGACACCGCCCCCGGACGGGAATGGTTCCGATGCTGGCTCGCAGGGCGGAACACCGGGTGGATGACGGTAAATTCTGTGAGCTTCGTTGGAATCATCTGTCGCCGAATCCGGTATGATGATTGATTTCCCGACGAGCTGTATTTCTTCTGTCTGATTGGTCGATGGGTGGCGCACCGGCGGCAAGATTTTTCCGCCATAATGGTGTGGCCAGGTTACGGCGCAGGGGGCTTGCCGTTACCGGCCAATCGAATCACAAGCAGAAGAAAAAGACTCATGAATCGACGACAATTCCTCAAGACCGCCGGCCTTGCCGGTCTGTTCGTTCCCTCGCTTGCTGCGGCTTTTTCCACTCGCCATGCCATGTCCAGCCTGTATGGCGAGCGTGAGACAAACCCACTTGCAGACATCCCTGATATTGCCACGGGACGTGGGCTAACGCTGGATACGCCGGTAGAACCGTTGCAGCCATCCGGTTCGATCGTGCTTGGGCCATCGGATACCAAAGTGACCATTTCCGGGAAGCATTTCAAGAACATTCTGGGTGATGGTTCGTACGCCATTCACATTCAGGGTGGCAGTGGTCGTCAACCACTCGATATCGAGATCACCGACTGTCTGTTCGAGAATGTTCGCTGGGCCATTCGTGTCGATAATGCCGCGAATATTCATATTCATGGCAATCGTTTCGTCAACTGTGGTCAGGCGATTCGGGTGAGTGAATCCTCATCCATTCGTATCGATCACAATGAGTTCACCAATATTGGTGGTATCGAAGTGCTCAATCATGGTTATGGGGCTTACTGGGCGCAAAACGCAGTGGCATTCATCAATGTAACCGGGCCGGACAATTCGGTTTCCTGGAACATCGTTGATAACAGCCATGCCAATGCACCTTATCTCGAAGACTGTATCAGCTTCTGGAACTCTGGCGGTGTGAGTGATTCGTGGGCGGTGATCGAGGGCAATCAGTTACGTGGTAACCTGCCGGGTTCGAGTACCGGTACGGCCATCATCGTCGGCGACGCAGTGGGTGCGACGACGCTGTATGCCGGGTATGTCCGTATCTTGAACAACACCTGTGTTCGTATGCAGTCGATCGGTATCGGGGTGGCGGGTGGCCACGACTACGAACTGCGCGGGAATCGGATCTATCAGCCACAAGCGCATACTCAGGGACTGCGCAAGCACCCGTACAACCGGGAGGACAACCCTTTGCCCGGCGGTGGGATAACAGTTTTCGACTACTCTCACACTTTGGCGTGTCGGGCAATGACGATTGCTGGTAATGCGGCCTTTGCCGTACGTGCGGATGGTGAGGCTAACCCTTTTTGGGTGGACAGTAGCTCCTGTTTCGAAGTCCGCGAAGAGAACAATGCCTGGTATTGGGATACGGCAGACAGTGGTGATCTGAGTGATTCGTTGCTGCCGGAGGATCTGTTTTCCAATCTGAGTGGCAGCTACTTTTCGGGCAAGCGTTCGGCCTGATCTTGCAAATCGATTCTTCGGGTGAGCGCCTGGTATTTTCTGCCGGGCAAATAAAAAACGAGCTGGCATAGCCAGCTCGTTTTCGTTGAGGCTTATTCAGCCGCGTGGGAACACGCGACGTCGCAGTGCACCCAGTGTGGCCAGTCCCAACAGTAGAGCTGGTGCTGTGGAACCACCGCCACCACCTGAACCGCTGGTACCGCTACCACCCGACGACCCCGAGCCACCCGAGCCAGAGCCAGTGGAACCTCCCGATCCGGATCCACCGGAGCCCGCGCCGCCAGAACCCGAACCGCCAGAGCCTCCAGAACCCGAACCGCCGGAACCGGAGCTGCCGGACCCGCCAGTGCTTCCAGTTCCCGGGATGTTTGGATCATTGTCATCGGGATCGACGCCTTTGGGGAAATTGTCCTGGTCGAGATCGGTCATGCCATTGCGAAATGCCGCGAGGACATTTTTGGTGATCCCGGCGGTGACGGCGTCTTTTTCAGCGTACTCACTGTCAAGATGCGCCAGCCCCTTGGACCAGTTCATGGTGGCGGCGTTGAATACCCAGCCGGCACCCTTGCGGAAAATGCCCGGCGTAGCATAGAAGCCAGTCTGGTGTCCGGCAGCTTCAGCCGGGGCCCAGGCAATGATCTGGTAATCCAACGGTGCATCCGGATCGTTGGGGGTGACGGTATTGCCATTTTTGGTGACCAGCATGCCATCGACGCTCGGCCCTACGATGTTCGCGGTGGCGCCGACTCCGTTGATGAGGTTGTCCGACTTGCCAAAGACATCACCGGTATTCACGCCCAGTCCGTAATAGACCCAGTGCTGGCCATTGTTGACGATGTAGCCGCCGTTGTTACCGTCCGTCGCGGGCAGGATTGCCTGTCCTCCATCGATGGCCTGATTGACGAAACCACCCTTGGAAAAGGTCAGGCCGGTTGATGAATTTTCCTTGTTGGCCTGGCCTTGCCACAGGTCGGCGTTATCACCGGTTTTAGCCTGGAGCTTGCCATTCTGGATCGATGCCACGAAACGCATGGTTTCTGCACCCAGGATCATCAGATGGCCACCATTGTTGACATAGTCATCGAGGTGCTGGCGCATACCCAGAGTAAAGAACTGGTTACGCCCAGTGAGGATGACGACCTTGTAGCTGTCAGGAATGGCGGTAGTATCGAGATCCTCCTCGGACATCACGTCATATTGATAACCATTTTTGTCCAACCAGGCGGCAGTTTCCTGTAAGCGCCCCATGCGGCCGATGGGGCGGTGTATTGCGACTTCTGCTGCAGGTTCGCCATTACTCGAATTGTAGGCGAACAGGGATTTTCCACCGTAAGCACTGTTGCCAACACTGTTGAGCAGTGTATCGATCAGCAGAATATCATTATTGGTGCCTGCTGCCTTGTTGAGAATGACGGTGCTGAAGGTTTCGACCTTGGCCGGGTCGTCATTGTTGAGGCCCATGAGTACCTTGACCTGGTAGACGCCACTTTTGCGTGTGTCCGTCTGCAATGTATGCAGAGTTGCGGTTGGCCATCCCAGTGCACCGGTCAGATCTGTTGTTGGCGTGAATAAAGACTCATCGACATGTTGCCCGGTGAGGGTCGAGTTGGGTGGCTTTTGTCCGTCCTGTCCAACGGATGTGTAGCCACTGTAATCTTGCGTGAATGCCTCGATCTGATAGACCGCGTTAGCAGGCGCATTATTGGGCAGCGAGACATACAGCTGGATATCGTCACCAGGATCAATGGAATAGTCGGCAGCGAATACTTCCAGGCCATCACCAGCGTGGACTGAGTTGGCACCCAGCGTTGCCAGCATGGCCGAGAGCAGAAGCTGTCGGGGTTTTGGTGTAGAAGCGTGTTTTGAAGTCATGATGCTATGTGCTGTTTGTTGGAAAATTGATGGGAAAGCCCGATTTCCTTATTCATCCCGAACATCAGGATATGACTGGGTACCTCATCTGCCTGGAGGTGGTCCGCCGAGAAATCCGTGCAAAAGGTTCGTTGTGCGGATTACTCCTTTTGGGATTCTTGTTTTCGATCGGGCATTCGGCGTAGCAGTATGGCATTGCTGGCAAAGGGGTTGATGTGATCCTGATCCCCATTCGTGACTTCCATAAGGCGATTCACCGCAATTTCCGTCAGCGCCTTGTTCTATTTTGAGAAATCCATCACAAAATTTCAGATAGCAGGTGGGCATTTCCTATATTTGTATGGTGAGTGCGGAACTCATTGTCCAGGTCGTGACGGGATTCATGTTTCCTTGCCACACGTTATCGGGAGGATTGGGTAGAATGGCCAAAAATTATCGAGGGTAGCATCCTCGCTGGTTCAAAAGCGGCACCATGGACAGGGGTTGCCTGGATGCTTACTGGTCACTGATGAGATAACGACATGGCAAAGAAAAAGCGTATCCGGCGAAAACATTCGACCAGTTTCTACGCGGTGTTGCCGATGGTTGGCCTCATGTTTTTCATGATGATCGACTTCGGTCGGGGCAATGATGTGGAGACCGCGAGTGGGGGGGCGTTACTGACATTGGTTCGTGCGACCCTGTATCTTGCGGCAGGCACATTTCTGCTGAAGGGATTCAAACGTAACCTCAACTGGTTCGGCAGCCGTATCGAGCTTGTCCTGTGCCTGGTTTTTGTATTGGTTTCCGCAGCCTGGGCCAATTATCCGGTGCGGGTTATGATCAATTTTCTGCACTTTCTGGGTGGTGCGATCGCTGCCTACGCTGCTGCGCGTTATTTCGCCCGCTATCCCGATCGGGTACTGCCTTTCCTGGCCGTCATGTTTGGAACAGCGTCTGTGTTATCAATACTGGCCGTCTTTTTTCTGCCAACTTCCGGATTACAGTATTTTCAGTGGGAAGAGGTCTATCGCTGGAGAGGGGTTACGACCAATCCCAATTCCCTTGGGTTGATCTGTCTGCTGACGGTCTGGTCGAATGCCGGTATGATCCTGACGACGAAAAACCAAAAACTCCGAATTCTTGGTGTTGGCTTCATTGGCGTGGCTATTGCCTGTTTGATTGGCGCCGAAAGCCGTACATCCCAGATGATGAGTGTGGTATCGGTGGTGCTGTCGGTGCTGATCTATTATGTCTATACCGATACCAATGCAGGGCGCCGTAAGAAACTGGTGTTTCTAACCTATTTTCTGATCGTTATCTCGGTTGTTCTGGTCGCCTTTTTTGCAGATTTTTTTGTTCCGGATAACGCTACACATGCACTCGGCAGGGAGAAAAACCTGTCCGGTCGAACCAATCTTTGGCAGGATGCTTTTATTCTCATCAAAATGCATCCGCTGGTTGGGTGGGGGTTCGATAACCACAAGGCCGCGTATGAAGTGATCTTCAATGAAGTGCCGCATTATCACAATGGCTACATCGATATGCTGGTGGCCGGTGGCGCCATTGGCCTGGCATTGTTTCTGGCCTTCATCATCAGGATTTTCCGGGATGACTTCAAGGCGCTGAAAATCACCCCTGGTGTTTTTGCGCCGTTTCTCGGATTGATGGTTGCCTTCATGATCTACAACATGACCGAGGTGACGATCGGCGCCTTCGCCAATATTTTCTGGATGACGGCCCTGTTTTCCTATTTTCTGGCCGGACAAGTGCTCAAGCGGGTTCGCAGAAAGAAACGTCGGCGGAAGTTTGTCGATATCCCGAAGCGTCACCGCAAGAAAGTCATCGCGTCAGTCTGACCGTGGTTTGTGGCTGTACCTGGTTTTCTGAAATCTCTCCAGCCCGATGGCTTGTCGGCTGAATAAGGGTGTTCATCGGTGTGTTGTGAGGCTTTGAAAATTTCTTACAGGATTATCGAAGCCGTTCACATTTCGTGACGAAGCGTGGTGCGATACTTCTTCCCTGTCTTATCCGCGAGGCAGACCGACTCGCCGGAGACTGAAACCCTATGCAACAATCAATCGTCAAGGAACCGATATGATCCTACGTAAATCCCTACCTGCCGCGTTGTCACTGGCATTCAGCGGAGTGCTGGCCTCTGGCGCTGCGCATGCCTACACCGGTGATCTGCAAGTGTGGCTTGAAAATTACTCGATCGAGGCCGATGGCCAGATCACAGTTCACGTCTCGATTCCCGATGGGGTCGCTGCACACGATGCCGCGACACCGCCCGCCTTGGTGGATCCCAATGACCCGAAAAAAGGCGATGGAGATCCGGGTGATGAATTTCACGTCGAGATCTTCAAAGTGGATTCGACCGGGCAGGGATTCGTCAACTTGTCCGGAACTGCGGATACCCCGGACAGTGGTGCCGGGCCTTTGGGGGAGAAGCCTCTGTTCATCGGCAAGCATGAGCCATTCCCTGGGCCTGCGACAACAGTGACGATCAACGATGCTGGTGAATCGCTGGCGAGCGGAATCTATCAGTTGAAGGTTTGTCTGGGTGGACGGATCAACGGCAAGCGGGGTACCGATATTACCGGAGGGGGGGAAGACGTTACCTGTGACATGGATCCGGATCACATCATCAAGTTCACTTCCTTCACCGTTCGGCCCAAGGGTGCTACCGGCAACAAGATTCTGTTGCTCGACAGTCAGTTGACCCGTGTGGCGCAGAGCAGTTTCAATGGCGGCCCCATCCTGGGTACTGGTGCCGAACAGGAACTGGCGCATCCGATGGCTGCTTCCAGCGCACGCAGTGTCCAGGCTGTTGCAGCCTGGCTGGCGAAGCAGGGCTACGATTTCGATGCCATGTCCTCGCTGGATATCGAGGGTGGTATTCCCGCTCAGTACAGCGTTGTGATCATTCCTGGTCAGAACGCGGTTTGGACCGATGCCATGCGTACTGCATTGAGCAACTACGTGGCGCAGAAAGGACACAATGTCATGTTCCTCAGTGGTCAGACCATGTACTGGAAAGGGACGGTTGCCAATGGCAAGCTGACCGTTGCCGAGAAGGGGGATACCTCCGCCACGGGGTTGAATTATGATCAGGGTGGGTCCGTCCCCGGCGGTGCAGCCAACAACGCCATTGGCTTGTACCAGGTCAATAACCCGACTCATTGGGTATTCCATGGCTTGTCCCTGGCGGCTGGTGATACATTCGGCAGTGGAGTCAACGATCCAGCCAAACGTATCGTTGGCCCGGTAGTGGATGGCGCCGCCATTGCCGTCAACAATGGCGTACCGGCAACTTCCTTTGCACTGGGTTCAGGGCAGTATCAGGTCGTGGCCTGGTCAGCAGCATCCAACGGCTATGCGCTGCCCGGAGTTTTCCAGAGCGGCTCCGGTGGTTGGGTTTTCAACGCTGCAACCGCCCGCTGGAGTGAAGGTCTGACCGACTATGATGGCCAAACGGATGCCACGGGTGCTTATACGGCCTTTCCTTTGACAGACAGTACGACCAGCACGATCACCAAAAACGTGCTCGATGTCTTTCTCGCTGACAAGGCGGCGGACAGTGATGGGGATGGCGTGATCGATTACTACGATGACAAACCCAATGACAAGGACAATGACGGTGTCGATGACAGCACCGACAACTGCCCGAACGATGTCAATACCAATCAGGCCGATGCCGATGGTGACGGGGTTGGCGATGTCTGTGATGCGACACCGAACGGTGACACGACCGGGGGGAATGACTCCGATAATGGTGGCAGCGGAGATTCCGGCGCTGGAGACAGCAGCGGTGGGGGCAGCTCGACTACGGGCAATGGTGGTGGCGGCGGTGCATTCGATCCGGCGCTGCTGCTGGCGGGCCTGCCGCTGATGCGCCGGCGTCGCCGGAAGGTGTCCCGATAGGGTTCGGTTCAGTCCGGTGATCCAGCCGGGCTGCACTCGCAAAACCCAAAAGGCCGACAGTTTTGTCGGCCTTTTTCATTCCATCGGAAATCCGGAGTCCAGTTGCAGGGCATGTGCCAGTCAGCGCGCCGCATTGGGCGGTCACAGTAGTGGCCCGGTGAGAAATCCGGGGTGGTGCGGCGACGACCGATCAGGAGGCAGAAGCCGTTTCTACCTCGTAACGGGAAGGAAAGAACAGGCCTCGAATGATGGGCATCAACCACAGAACCGGCCAGATCAAACCGCCGTGTTTGCGGCAAAAAATCCGGCTTTCCCGCACAGGCATGCCTTTGACGTTGAAAAACATCTTGACTCGTTGTGGGAACGAATAGGCTGCGCTGTCCCAGTTGATGGTCGGGTCGTTTTCCGCACATTCACCCACGAAACCCGGTGCAACCCACAGCGCGCAGCCTGCCTGCGAGGCGACCAACCCATAGTCAGTATCGCCGAACCGGTGAGTATAGCGCCGGTCCAGGAATCCAATGCGTGCCACCACCGAGCGATGGACCAGCACGAAGTTACCATTGAAGGTATCGCACGGTTGTGCCTCATCGCCAGGTATGACATGTTCGAGCCGAAACGGGTGCCAGCGGCTGATCTGCCTTTCCCCGCCATAGCTGAGTTTGCCCGTGTCGGGATTTCGGGTTGAACCCACAATGATCTGTTCGGTTTTACCATTGGCGGATTTGTCGTCGTAGACATCCAGTGCGGTCGAAATCGCATCGTGCTGCAGGTAGGTATCGTCATTGAGCAGCAAAAAAAAGTCCGAGCCTTGCTGGTCGGCATGATCGAATGCGACACACATCCCGCCACACCAGAACAGATTACCATCCCCCTCGATCACCCGGGTTTGGGGAAACTGTTCAGCGACGGCACTGGCTGTACCATCGGTACTGCCATCATCCACCAGCACGACCTCGAGCGTGTAGTGTTCATCGATGCCTTGCTGGCGATAGAGATTGGCCAGTGAAGCCAGTGTCGAGTCGCGGCGGTTATGTGCCGCCAGCAGCGCAGTGATTTTGGGTTTCATAGCGATTTCTGTGTATCAGATACAGCAGGTTTGGCGAGATCGGTTTGGGACATTGCAGACCAGTTGTCGAGCACGGCTTGAATTTGCCGGTGATCGACTTGCAGTGGTTGACGTTGTGCATCTCGACTGTTGATTCCGGCCGCCGGATCCCCAAAGACCAGATAGTGGTAATCGAGATCCGCTTGGGCCGCAAGGGCCGCATTGGCGTAGTGGACGAAACCGGCCGGGAACAACTCCAGTACCCGGGTGCCCGGTTGGCAATAGACCAAAAACCCCAGCCCGGCGCCGCTCATCGATATCACTTCGCGGGCATGATGGAAAAGGGCGATTTTTTCATCGTAATTGTATTCGCTGAGGAGAATCTCCTGGTAGCCGTGCGCTTTGAGTTGGTCGAATAGCGCTTCTTCATTGGCGACACCGCGGAGGCTGGAATCGCGCCGGCTGATATAGATTTTCTTGGGCCATATCCTTTGTACCGGTCGCATGTTCGACAGATAGCGATTGCGATGAAAGGTGTTGGACCAGTCCGGGCTGATGTTGCTCAACCAGCCTCGAGGGTGTGAACCCAGCAACAGTTCGTCGGCCTGGATATGAATCAGCTGGTCAGTGAAAAAATGTACTTTCGAGGCAGGAATCCCCAACATTTCCAGTGATCGCAGGCGGAAGCCGTTATCCGCGCCTTGAACGACAAAATGGTCGATGTCATCGAGTGGCATGATCTGTTCGATCAGATGGAGGCGAGGAAGGGCATCCATCATCCAGTGAAAGATATTGGTGGCTGGTCCGCCGCCGAGCACCAGGCTGGCCACCGTGCCTGAAAAATGCACAGGCTCTGGAAAGAAACGGGCTGACAGCGTCAGTTCATTCCCCGATTTTCCGGCCAGGGCGATATCGTGATTATAGGAAGCGCCGGCCACGATGCGGTTGGCCTGGCTGATTGCAAAATACTGATGCGTTGCGTTGGTGTAGATGCGCCCCCGCCGTATTTTCCAGGCATGGGCCTCGCCGTGGACCCGCACTGTCCCGGTGTCCGTATCGAATGCATCAGTACGCATGAAGTCGGCAGTCGATGTATACAGGTCATGGGGGATTGTGACAGCAGTTTCTCCCCGAGGCCCGGGATATTCCAGGCAATCCGCTCCGTTCATGTTGCCGCGGCAGACATTTTCGAGACCAACTGGTGCAAACCTGTGGAGGTTGTAAGGCACGTTCGCGGTGATCCAGTCCAGCCCCCGTCGTTTGAAGGTATCGGTAATTCTTTTCAGCGCTGTTGGCATTATTGTGCTTGAAGTCATCAACAGCCGCCATTCTAGCCTTCCCGGCAGATCGTTCTTGTGATCAACTCCGAAATGTTGCTGATGAGTGGCGTCGAAACAGGGGGAAAATGCGGTGTTTTCGGCAGGATGGCGGGATTGTGGCTCGGATCAGTCCTCGAGCGGATCCAGGCTATGGCGCCAGTGTTGTTCCTCCTTTTCGAACAGGCGGCGACTTTCTTCGGGGCCCCAGGTGCCTGCCGGATAGGTTTGAATGTAATCCCGTTCGGTTGCCCAGACGTTCAGCACCGGGTCGACCAGCCGCCAGGCATATTCGACTTCGTCGTAACGCAGGAACAGCGAACGGTCGCCGTCGATGACATCGAGCAGCAATTCCTCATAGGCATCGGTCAGGATCTCATCATTCTGGCGCAGGCTGGCATCGAGGCTGGTCTGACGGGTGCGCATTTCCAGGCCCGGCTCCTTGACGGTCATTTCGATCCTCAGACAGTCGGGCGAGATCCCCAGCAAGACCCAGTTCTGCTTCAGCCGTTCGACATGGGTGTCACGAAAGAATTGCTGGGGGGGATGACGGAAACAGATGGAGACCAGCGACTGTTTTTTTGCCATCCGCTTGCCGGTTCGCAGATAGATGGGCACGCCGCGCCAGCGCCAGTTGTCGATATAGACTTTCAACGCCGCATAGGTTTCGGTGATGCTGTCCGGGGCGACCCCATCCTCTTCCAGATAGCCCTTGACCTTTTCGCCGTCGATGACGCCGGCGCTGTATTGCGCGCGAAATGCATGTGCGTGCACCGCATTGGGAGGAATGGGCCGCATCGACTTGAGCACTTTCACCTTTTCATCCCGCAATGATTCCGCTTCCATCGACGGTGGCGGTTCCATGGTGACCAGCGTTAGCAATTGCAGCAAATGGCTCTGGATCATGTCGCGCATTGCGCCAACACCCTCATAGAAGCCGGCCCGGCTGCCGAGCCCGAGTGTTTCCGAATGGGTGATCTGAATATGATCGATATAGTTGCGGTTCCACAGCGGCTCCATCACCGTATTGGCAAAACGGAACACCAGCACGTTCTGAACCGTCCCCTTGCCGAGGTAATGATCGATACGATAGATCTGTTCCTCTCGCAGATACTTGCCGATACTGCGTTGCAGCGCGCGGGCGCTCTCCAGGTCATAGCCGAACGGTTTTTCGATCACAACACGTCGCCAGCCATGCGTTTCATCGAGCAGTCCCGTCGCATGCAAGTGTTTGATGACCGGGCCGAATGCGGTGGGTTTGATGGCCATGTACCAGGCAATATTCTCCGGATAGCGCGCATCCTGTTTCAGGAAATCGCTCAGCCGGCGGTACATATCGGCATCATTCAGATCGCCACGAAAATAATCGAGCCGGGCGGCAAAACGGTCGAATACCTGCGTATCGAAATCCTTGCCAACCACATCCTGAACCCATTGCGAAACCTGCTGCAACAGATGTTTGCGGCTCCAGTCGCGCCGCCCCATGGCCAGGATGCGCGTATCCGGCGCGAGCCGGTTCGCTTGTTCGAGGTGATAGAGCGCCGGCATCAGCTTGACGCGGGAGAGATTGCCGGTAGCGCCAAAAATGGCATACGTACAAGGGTTTGGAGTATCAATGCTCATGGGTGGGACTATGCACCTTTTGGCATCATCGGGAAAGACCGTCTGTAGCGTATCCAGAACAGTATGGCCAGTAACAGCAAGGCGGCCTGTCCAGTGACGAAAAAGTTGCGCCCTACTTGCAGCAAAGGCACCAGCAGGCTGGCCACCGCGGCATTGATCAACATCTGGACGAACCCCTGCATCGATGTCGCCGCTCCCCGGTTATCAGGAAAACAGTCCATGGCGAGCACGCTGATGGCGGGCATCACCATAGCGATTCCGATGGTATACAGCACCATCGGGCCGATGATGGCGGCTGGATGGGTCAAGCCCGACGCTGCGCCCGCCAGGTTCATCGAGGCCGCTGCCGCCATCAGTCCCAGGCCGGACTGTATGGTTCGTCGTACTGGCCAGAATCTGGCCAGTCTGCCGGAGACAAAGGCGCCCAGCACCATGCCGGCCACCATGGGAATGAATTGCCATCCAAAATCGTCCGCGCCCCAGCCGAGAAAATCATAGATAACGGTCGGCGCGCCCGCAATGTAGAGAAACAGCCCGCCGAAACCGAAGCCGAGCGCAAAGACCAGCGCCACGAACTCACGGCTGCGCAGCGTCGCGAGATAGACCTTCAGAACAGCAATTGGCCGAAAAGACTGGCGTTGGGCCGCAGGGAGGGTTTCGTCGAGCACAGCCGTGATGAACAGCAGTGACCCACCAAACAGCGCCAGAAAAATGAACACACTGCGCCAGCCGAAATTATCGTGTAGCCAGCCGCCCAGCACGGGCGCCATCGCTGGCGCCAGCGCGAACATCAGCATCACCCGAGCCATGGCCCGATGGGCGGCAACCGTGTCGTGCGCATCGCGAATCATGGCGCGACCACCGATGAATCCGCCACTGGCAGACAGTCCCTGGAGCGCTCGCGAGATGAGGAAGAAACTGCTGTTGGAGGCGGTCGCGCAACCCGCCGATGCCAGAGTATAGAGCAATAATCCCGCCATGATCACGCGCCGGCGGCCAATTCGGTCCGACAATGCGCCCCAGAACAATGAGGATGCCCCAAATGCCACCAGATACACGCCCAGGCTTTGCGACAACAGTGAGCGTCCAACGCCGAATTCACGTTCGATATCCGGAAACGATGGCAGATAGGTGTCGATACTGAACGGCCCCACCATCGCCAGCAGTGCCGCCACGACCGTCAACCCGGTGCGAACCGAGTCGGCAGATTGGCTGTCATCAGCCGGCATCCTGCTTTATCCGCAATGGGGCGTCAGGACTTGACCTTGTTGATCTTGATGGTCACCGGTTGGCCCGCAGTCGGAGAGAGCGGTTGGCTGGCGCCTTCCAGATCGCCCGGAGCGCCGATGGGGTTGCCGCTGCGCGATACCCGGGCGCCGACGATGACGCGATCGAAGCCGGAAAGTTTCAGTGCCGGCATCATGGCCTGGCTGTCATCGAGCGTCACGGTGACAGGCAAGTCCTTGACTTTCTTGCGTTGTACGGCCAATGGCATGGGTGGGCCAGAGGCCGCCTTGGCGTAGATGAATACCAGATCATCCGGTTTGGCGCGGGCGGCCAGCGACGGGTCGAGTGACACGGTCACCTGAATGGCGGCCGTCTGGTTTGATTGGGCAACGTTGGCGTTTGCCGTTGGATTGCTGGCCTGTGCCGGAGCAGGGGCTTCAATACCCGCATCGGCCCGGGCCTTGGCAATCGCCTTGTCGAGCATGCCCTGGGATTCTGCATCGGGTGGCATGTTCTGTTTGGCGCGCTGCCAGTAATCGATCGCTTCTTTCGGTTTGCCGGCTTCCATCGAGGCAATGCCCGCCAGCCACAAGGCTTCCGGGTGTTTGGGGTTGATCGCCAACGCTTTCTGAATCAGTTCGGCCGGCTTGCCGCTGACAGTGCCATCGTTCGTCATTGCCAGCGCATCGGCATAGCGGGTGATGACGTCCGGATTGTCGCTGGCGAGTTCGTAGGTTCTCTTCAGCGCCTCGACCGCTTTCGGATAGTTCTTGATCAGCATGTAGGATCGGCCCAGCATGAACCAGCCTTCGGCATTGTTTGGATCCTTTTCCAGCTTTTTCTCCAGGCCCGCAATCATTTCATCCACCGGCGGCATATTGGGCCCATGCCCCGCTGATGGCGTCGCTGCGGCTTGCTGGTGATTCGTGCTTGCGGCAATCAACTGTGGCTGGCCCAGATAGGCGTACAACCCGATAGAGAGGGCTGGAATCAGCAATGCTGTTGCAAGCGCGGCCATACGGTGTCGTCCCTTGTCGGTGACGGTGGCATCGTTCGGTTCCATTGCTTCGATCAGCTCGGTCGCGATGGCATGCCGCTGTGTCTCGAAGGTGGCTTTGTCGATGTCGCCTTTTTCCAATTGGGATTTCAACGCACGCAACTGCTTGTGGGCCGCACGGGCACGCTGACGGATGCGTTGGTCGGAAACTGCGCCGGGGTTGAGCAATGGTGCGGTCAGTACCACGATGCCGAGCACGACCAGCACGCCGGCCAGGAGATAGAAGAGAGTCATGAATCGTTTTCCGGTTGGTCGGACTCATCACCACTGAGGCGGTGACGACGAATGAAGACGATGGCGATGGCAATGCCCCCCAGCAGGATCAGAAAAGGCCCCGCCCACAGCAACGAGGTATTCGCCTGGACCGGCGGCTTGTAGAGCACGAAATCGCCATAGCGGGCCACCATGAAGTCCTTGATCTCCTTGCGGCTCTTGCCCTGCTCGACCATCTCGAACACTTCCTCGCGCAAGTCGGCGGCGAGTTCGGCGTGCGAATCTGCGAGGTTCTGGTTCTGGCACACCAGACAACGGAGTTCATAGACCAACTGTTTGTAGGTCTTTTCATGCTCCGGTGAGCTGAACTTGTGGATTTCGATGCCCGCCGAGGCCAGCATGGGCAGCAGCATCAACACGATCACGATCATGCGCTTCATGATTGCCCCCGCAGTTTCTGAATCATCGGCAATAACTTGTTCTGGATGACTTCAGGGGTAACCGCGCCGATCTGCTTGAATCGGATGATGCCTTGCTGGTCGATCAAATAGGTTTCCGGCGCACCGTAAACCCCCCAGTCAATAGCTACCCGCCCCTTTTTATCCACGGCATTGACGATATAGGGGTTCCCCAAGGTGGCCAGCCACTGTTTGGCGGCTTCGGGGTCATCCTTGTAATTCAAACCGACGATGGGCAGGACATTCCGGCGACTGAACTCGACCAGCGTGGCATGTTCCGCCCGGCAGGAAACACACCAGGTCGCCCAGACGTTGAACAGCCATACCTTGCCCTTGAAATCGGCCGGTTTCACCATCCTGTCCGGATCGTGAAGACTCGGCAGGTTGAAATCGGGCGCCGGCTTGCCGATCAGCGGCGAAGGCACCTTGCGGGGATCGAGTTTCAGGCCGATGCCGAGAAAGACGGCGATCAGCACGAAGATGACGAGTGGAATCAGATAACGGGCTTTCATGCGATTTTCAATGCATCGGAAGTTTTGGAAGCGGCGGTCACCGCACGACGATAACGGTGATCCGTGGCGGCCAGCAATCCGCCCAGACCCATCATCAGGCCCGCCAGCCAGATCCAGCGGATGAAGACCTTGTGGTAGAGGCGCAATGCCCAGCGGCCATCACCCAGCGGTTCACCGAGTGCGACATAGATGTCGCGGGTCAGCCCCGCATCGATGGCGGCCTCGGTCATCGGCATGGCACGCTGGGAAGGATAAATCCGCTTCTCGGGATACAGCGTAGCGACCTGCTTGCCATCCTTCATGACTTTGACCGTGCCCCGGTCGGCCGTGTAGTTCGCGCCAGGATGTTTCTTCACGCCGTCGAAGATGAACTGATAGCCGCCAAGCTCATAGGTCTGTCCTGGCGCCAGACCAACATCCTCTTCCTCGCTGTAGAGGCTGGTCAGTGTGATGCCGGTGACGAAGGCCGCGATACCGAGATGCGCCAGTGTCATGCCCCAGAAGCTGCGCGGCGTTGCCGCCAGCGTCGCGAGTTTGTGGTTGCGACCGGAGACGCGCTGCCCGATGCCGATGAGCGTGGTCAGCGTCACCCACACAGCCAGGGTGATGCCGATCATGCCGCCGACGGTGAAGCGGCCCATGCCAAAGGTCGGCAGGATTGCGCCCGCCGCAACACTGATGGCGAAAGGAATGATCAGTGGTTTGAGGACACGCGCCGGCTGATCCTGTTTCCAGCGCATCAGCGCGCCGACACCCACGAGCAGCGCCAGCGGCGCCGTGATCGGCAGGAACACGCTATTGAAATACGGTGGGCCCACCGACAGCTTGCCCAGATTGAGGGCATCCAGAATCAATGGATAGAGCGTGCCCAACAGCACCGTGGCGGCGGCGGCAACCAGCAACACATTGTTGATCAGCAGCGCAGCATCACGCGAGAACAGCGAAAATTTCACGTTCGAGCGAATCTGTGGTGCACGGATGGCATACAGCGTCAGCGAACCGCCAATGACGATCAGCAGAAAAATCAGAATGAAAATGCCGCGCGCCGGATCGGTGGCGAATGCATGTACCGAGGTCAGCACGCCGGAACGCACCAGGAACGTGCCCAGCAGACTCAACGAAAAGGCGAATACCGCCAGTAAAACCGTCCACGCCTTGAATACACCTCTTTTTTCCGTGGCAGCCAGTGAGTGGACCAGCGCGGTACCGACCAGCCAGGGCATGAACGAGGCATTCTCGACCGGATCCCAGAACCACCAGCCCCCCCAGCCGAGCTCATAATAGGCCCACCAGCTGCCGAGCGAGATCCCAAAGGTCAGAAACATCCAGGCGATATTGGTCCATGGCCTGGCCCAGCGCGTCCAGGCATCATTCATATGCTTGCTCAGCAGTGAGCCGATCGCGAACGAAAAGGCCACGGCAAAGCCGACATAGCCGAAATAGAGCATTGGTGGGTGGATGGCCAGCCCCGGATCTTGCAGCAACGGATTCAGATCACGACCTTCGGGCGGCGCGACCGCCAACCGTTCGAACGGATTGGAAGTCAGCAAGATGAACAGCAGAAATCCCACGCCGATCATGCCCATCACCGCGAGCACCCGGGCCACGAACGCTTCCGGGAGATCCTGGCTGAAGGCCGCCACCGCCATACCCCAGCCGGCCAGGATCATGACCCACAGCAACAGCGACCCCTCGTGCGCCCCCCAGACACCGGAGATGCGATAGATCAGCGGCAATGCCGTGTTCGAGTTCTCCGCCACGTACAGCACCGAAAAGTCGTTGCTGACAAAGGAGATCGTCAGGCAGCAATAGGCGATGAAGATGAACATCGCCTGGACATAGGCGGCAGGCCGGGCGACCGCGATCCAGGCAGGAATACCGCGGCTGGCGCCGATCAGTGGCAGGGAGATCTGCACCACGGCGGTGGCGAGAGCGAGAATCAGGGCGAACAGACCAATTTCTGGAATCATGGGATTACTCTTTGACGGTTTTGGCAGCGGCGACAGCGTCGGCGGCTTCGGGGGGCATATAGGACTCGTCGTGCTTGGCGAGCACCTCATCGGCGATGAAAATGCCCTGATCGTTCAGGCGGCCCTTGGCGACGGTGCCCTGGCCTTCCTTGAACAGGTCGGGAAGGATGCCGGTGTGGCGAACGGTCACCTCCTTGGCTGTGTCGGTGACGACGAAAGACACAGTCAGGTCGTTATCGAGCCGCTTGAGGCTACCCTTCTTGACCATGCCGGCAATGCGGAACAACTGTCCCGGTTTGACCTCGCCGGCAACGACCTGCGATGGACTGAAGGCATAGGCGATATTGCTGCGCAGGGCCTTGATGATCAGTCCGGCGCCGACCAGCACCGCAACGATGGCGATCGAGATGAAAATCGTGCGTTTCTGTCTTGGCTTCATGTTCGTATCCTGTCAGTGACGTTGCCGGGCGCGTTCCAGGCGTCGCAGGCGCTTGATGATGGCGCGGCGGCGACTGCGCAGAACCAGAATCTCCGCTGCCATCATGATCGCGGCGGCACCGAACGAAGTCCAGACATAGGCGCCATAGCCGCCCATGGAGAAAAATTCCGAAACACTCATTGATTCAGCTCCGGCAGTTTGTAGACCCATTCGGTATTGCGTTCCCGTTCGAGAATGATGTTGCGCAGGCGCATGAAGATCACGACGAAGGCATACAGCCAGCAGGCCAGTGTCATGGTCAGCATCGCGAACAGGATATTGCCCTCGATTTTCCCCAGTCCCGAGCGTTGGTGCAACGCAGTGCATTGCATTGGATCGGGACAGTTCACCGACCAGTAGATGACCGGGATCAGCGCCAGGCCCACGATCAGCAGCAGCGCCGAGGCCCGGTCGGAACGGCGCGTATCATCAATGGCGGATTGCAGCGCCATGTAGCCGATGTAAAGGAACAGCAGGATCAGGAATGAGGTCATGCGCGGATCCCAGTCCCACCAGGTACCCCAGGAGGTTTTGCCCCAGATGGCGCCGGTCAACAACCCCAGAAAGGTGAACAGGGCGCCAGTCGGTGCGATCGCCGAGGCCATCATGAACGACAGTCGGGTATTGAAGATCAGCCCGATCGCCGCCCAGACCACCATGATGAAATACAGCCACATGCCCATCCATACGGCAGGAACATGAATGAAGATCACCTTGTAATACTGTTTCTGTTCGCTGAGGATTTCCGGCGTGCGGAAAAAACTCCAGTACAGCCCAATGGCGAACAGCGCCAGCGCCACAATGGAAAACCAGGGAATCATCCGCCCGGCAAGCGGGTAGAAGGTTGCAGGCGAAGCGTATCTGAACCAGTTAATTCTCAAAGTCACTCACTCGATATGCGTAAGGCCGCGGCAGTCGCCCACGGCGCAAAGACCAGCGCCAGCACGACAAACGCGCCCAGCAGCATGAAATACGGTTGTACCGGCGCATCGACCATCATGCTGGCGGTGACGGCGCCGGAGCCATACACCAGCACCGGAATGTAGAGCGGCAGAATCAGCAGTGACAGCAGAATGCCGCCACCCCGCAGTCCCAGCGTCAGTGCTGCGCCAATGGCGCCGATCAGGCTCAGAACCGGTGTTCCGAGCAGTAGTGAAAGCGTCATGGCGATGACCGCATCCGACGGCAGATAATATTGGAGACCGACCAGAGGCGCAATTAACACGATGGGCAGTCCGGTCAGCAGCCAATGGGTGAAGATTTTACCCATGACGATGATGGACAGGGGCTGAGGGGCGATCAGCATCTGTTCCAGCGTGCCATCGGCGTGGTCGTTTTCGAACAGGCGTTCGAGGGCCAGCATGGAGGCCAGCAGGGCGGCGATCCAGGCAACGCCGGGCGCGATGTGACGCAGGGTGTTCTTCTCGGCACCAATGCCGAGCGGGAACAGGCTGATGACGATGATGAAGAAGAACAGCGTGGTCAACACATCGCTGCGCCGGCGCAGCGCCAGCAGCAAATCACGCTTGACGATGGTGATGAAGACCTTAAGCATGGGTTTTGAGATCGATGCGCTGGATCTGGCCGCTGGTGAGAGCGACTTCCTGATGCGTGGTCAGCATGACCATGCCACCTTGCGCGATGTGTGTGGCGATGATCGACTGGAGTTGATCGACAGCGGCGACATCGAGTGCAGTGAAGGGTTCGTCGAGAATCCACAGCGGGCTTTGCGTCAGCAGCAGACGGGCCAGCGCGACACGGCGTTTCTGTCCCTGTGACAGAACGCGCACCGGCAGATCTTCATAGCCGGCCAGTCCGATCTGTTCGAGTGCGTCGAGCAATTGGTCTTCGTTTGCGTTGATGCCGTCGATGGCCAGCGAGACATGCAGGTTCTCGATTCCGGTCAGATCCAGTTTGAGGCTGTTGTGGTGCCCAAGGTAGAGCACCTGGCTGAAGAAACTTTCGCCCAGCGAACGGGTTTCTTCCCCCTGCCAGCGTATCTTGCCGCTTTCCGGCGTGAACAGTCCGCAGATCGATCTCAGCAAGGTGGTTTTCCCGGTGCCATTGGGGCCTTCCACGTAAAGCAGAGAGCCCGGCAACAGTGTAAAGCTGAGTTTTTCGAACAGGCGTTTGTCGCCGCGTTCACAGCAGAGATCCTGAACTTCCAGCATGCGGACAGGTTGGCAATCGAAGGGCGCGATGATAGCAAATCATGGCTCTCGCCGCTCAGATTTCCCGCTTCGGGTTACCCACCGGCATCGAGATAACGGCTGATGAACTCGCTGCGGGGGATGAGGACGGCACCGAGGCGTTCGAGATGGGGCGTCGGGAGCTGGCAGTCGATCAGATGGATTTGCCGGGCATCGAGCCATTCGGCGAGATAGACCAGCGCCACTTTGGACATATCGCGTTCGCGCGAGAACATCGACTCTCCGGTGAAGACCTTGTCGAGCAGAATGCCGTAGAGCCCTCCCACCAGTCGACCTTCAGGGTTCCAGACTTCGACCGATTGCGCCTGGCCCAGCCGATGAAGGCGAATGTAAGCGGCTTTCATGTCGTCGGTGATCCAGGTGCCGGTCGAGTGCTTGCGGGGTTCGGCGCAGGCGTTGATGACGGCTTCGAAGGCCTGGTTGAAGGTGACGCGGTAGGGCTTGTTGCGCAGGGTCTTTTTCAGGCTGCGGCTGATGCGCAACTGGTCGGTATGGATGACGCAGCGAGGATCGGGGGACCACCAGAGTATCGGCTGGTTGTCTTCGAACCACGGAAAGATGCCGCGACGATAGGCGTGCATCAAGCGTTGAGGGGACAGGTCTCCGCCAGCCGCGAGGAGGCCTTCCGGATCCTTGAGCGCCTGGCTGACCGGCGGAAAGTCGGAGCAGGCGCTGTGCTCATCGATCCAGTAGAGGGCGTCCTTCATGGGCTGGCCGGGCGGGACAGTCTGTCAGTTCAGGATTCAAGCGCCAGGGCGTCGAGATATTTTTCAGCATCCAGCGCCGCCATGCAGCCGGTGCCGGCCGAGGTGACGGCCTGACGATAGACATGGTCCATGACGTCACCGGCGGCGAAAACGCCCGGCACGCTGGTGGCGGTGGCATTGCCTTCCGTACCGCTTTGCACGTTGATATAACCGTTGGTCATCTCCAGTTGGCCGGCAAAGATGTCGGTATTGGGTTTGTGGCCAATGGCGATGAAGATCCCCTGTAGTTCAATGTCCTGCGTGTCACCGGTTTTGACGTTTTTGACGCGCATGCCGGTCACGCCAGTGGCATCACCGAGCACCTCGTCGAGCACGGAATCCCAGAGGATGGTGACGTTGCCGTGCTTCTCTTTTTCGAACAGTTCCTGTTGCAGGATCTTTTCCGCCCGCAATTCGTCGCGCCGGTGGACGAGGGTGACTTCAGAAGCGATATTGGAGAGATAGAGGGCTTCTTCCACGGCCGTGTTGCCGCCACCGATGACAGCGACTTTCTGACCCCGGTAGAAGAAACCGTCGCAGGTGGCGCAGGCGGAAACCCCTTTGCCCTTGAAGGCTTCTTCGGATGGCAGGCCGAGGTATTGCGCCGAGGCACCAGTGGCGATGATCAGCGCATCGCAGCTGTATTCGCCGCTGTCACCCTGGAGGTGGAACGGCTTCTCGCCCAGCTGGACGGTATGAATGTGGTCGAAGATGATTTCAGTGTCGAAGCGTTCGGCGTGTTTTTGCATCCGCTGCATCAATTCAGGGCCTTGCACGCCTTCGAAATCGCCGGGCCAGTTGTCGACATCGGTGGTGGTCATGAGTTGGCCGCCCTGTTCGAGGCCGGTGATGATGACCGGGCTGAGGTTGGCGCGGGCGCCATAAACTGCGGCGGTGTATCCCGCCGGGCCGGATCCGAGTATTAGCAGCTTGCAGTGTTTGACGTCGCTCATGCGAAATGCTCCAGATGGGTTGTTGAGGGTATCCGCCGGGTGCGCGGGTTTGCTTTCTTCAATGGGGTCGGGATAGTAGCACCATGAATGTTGGCATACCAAAACGATGCGTGGCGACTCGGCTCACCACGGAAACGCGCCATGCGGGACGATGGCCATGTCCGGGGCGTTCTAAAGGGTTATGCAATGTGAGACACTAGATTCCTGGTTTCACCGTACCTGGAGTCCGTGATCTTATGCGAGTTTCCCGTTTTCCTCTCTCTACACTGAAAGAAACACCGGCTGATGCGGAGATCGTCAGCCACAGGTTGATGTTGCGGGCTGGTTTGATCAAGCGGTTGGCGGCGGGTTTATACACCTGGATGCCGCTGGGCCTGAAGGTGTTGCGCAAGGTGGAACAGGTGGTTCGCGAGGAGATGGATCGCGCTGGCGCGGTGGAGTTACTGATGCCGACTGTACAGCCGGCGGAGTTGTGGCAGGAGTCTGGACGATGGGAGCAGTATGGGCCGGAGTTGTTGCGCTTCAAGGATCGTCACCAGCGTGAGTTTTGTTACGGACCGACACATGAGGAAGTGATTTCCGATCTGGCACGCCGGGAGATCCATTCCTACAAACAGTTGCCGATCAATTACTACCAGATCCAGACCAAGTTCAGGGATGAGATCCGTCCACGCTTTGGCGTGATGCGGGCCAGGGAGTTTCTGATGAAAGACGCCTACTCGTTTCATTTGACGGAGGACTCATTGAATGAGACCTACGAGTCGATGTATCAGGCATATTCGCGCATCTTCGAGCGGTTGGGCCTGGAGTTTCGGGCCGTGCGGGCGGATACCGGCGCGATCGGCGGCAATGCCTCGCATGAATTTCATGTTCTGGCGGATTCGGGAGAGGATGCCATCGCGTTTTCCGACCAGAGCGATTATGCAGCCAACGTCGAACTGGCTGAAACCTTGCCCCAACCAGCGCCGCCGGCGCCAACAGCCCCGATGACCAGGGTTGCGACACCGGGGAAAGAGTCGATTGCGGCGGTCAGCGAGTTTCTGGGTGTGTCTGCTGCGCAGTGCGTCAAGACACTGCTGGTTCGTGGCGAGGAGGAAACACCGGTGGTGGCGTTGCTGTTGCGCGGCGACCATGAATTGAACACGGTGAAAGCCGAGAAACTCGAAGCCGTGTCATCGCCGCTGACGTTGGTGGGCGAAGAAGAGGTCATCCGGGTGACTGGTTGCCGGCCGGGATCGATCGGCCCCGTGGGCCTGAATCTGCCGGTGATTGCGGATTACGCAGTGCTGGGTCTGGCCGATTTTGTCTGCGGTGCGAATGAAACAGGTTTCCATCTGACGGGTGTCAATTGGGAAAGGGATCTGCCGCTGGCCGAGGCTGCGGATTTACGCAATGTGGTCGAAGGTGATCCAAGTCCCGATGGTCGGGGCAAGTTGTCCATTCTTCGCGGCATCGAAGTCGGGCACATATTCCAGTTGGGCAAGAAGTACAGCGATGCGATGAACATTCGCGTGCTGGATGAAAATGGTAAATCGACGGTTCTGACCATGGGGTGTTATGGCATCGGCGTTTCCCGTCTGGTGGCGGCGGCGATCGAGCAGAGCCACGATGATGCCGGGATCATCTGGCCGGATGCGATAGCGCCGTTCAATGTGGCCCTGGTGCCGATCAACTACAAAAAATCCCCCCGGCTTCGCGAGGCGGTCGATGCGCTGCACGATACACTGGAGCAGGCGGGTATTTCGGTACTGCTCGATGACCGGAAGGTTCGGGCCGGTGCAATGTTCGCCGATATGGAATTGATCGGGATTCCCCATCGCATCGTATTCAGTGAGCGTGGACTGGACAATGGCGTGCTGGAATACAAGGGGCGCTCGGATGAGGAAGCGCAGTCGATCCCCATCGATGAAATCGTACCTTTCCTGAAACAGCAAATCGGGCACGGTTGAGCCGGCGGCTTTCCGGGTGCCAATTGGTGGCCGGAGTCGCTGAATTTCCATTTCTTTTGTAATGAAATTCCTTGCTTTTTCAGCCCTTAAATATTAGAATTCCAATATGTAATGATATAGTTATATGAATACATTACAATATTTCGGAGGTGTCTAAGATGTTGAATTTATTGGTAAGTTTCTTTCTTGCAGCTGTTGTGGGGATCACTGCCTCGGCCATCTATGGTGCAGAGCATTTATCGCAGCATGTCTGGGTCGAGCATTTGATCTGGGCGATCATTCTGGCGGGCGTGGTCAGCGAAGGACTGTGTGCAGTCATGAGTTCGCATTTTTGTGGTCGCGTCAAGTGGTTGAGAGCCGTCGTCTGTCACAGCACACGCTGTCGCCATAGTTGAGTTCGCCGCAGTGGCTTGACCGAACGGTCTTTCGTGAGGTCATCCGGATATTTCGCCAGCGCAGCCAATGTGGCCGGCTAATCCCGGCAGTATTTGCGCCGGGCCTTGCGGGCCTTCAGTTCCTGCTCGTGTAGCCGGTTGGCCTGATTGCCGCGATAACCCGCCCGCATCCGGGCCTTGATTTTTTCCAGACGGCGTTCTGCCGCTACACATTTTCGACTGGTTTGTGTGCTTTCAGTGGATGCGAGTTGCTGGCCGTCCAGTGGCGGTTGTTGCTGGGCGAAGCCTTTGCTGGTGGCGGTAGTGGCGGAAGCCAAAATCAGAATTGCGATAACTTCCCGTTTGTTCATGCCTGTCTCCGTTCGTGTTAACCCACATTTCTCACAGGGCCACGACTGCGACCGCCCCATGCGGCGCGCCGACTGGCGTTCACTCGGTCGGGCTGCTCGACGTAGTGTCGACTACGCCTGCGCGGCCCTCGGTCGCGAACGCCAGTCATCACACCACCTTGAGCAGCCTCGTTACGCGACCCTGTGAGAAATCCGGGTTATAGGGCGGGCCAGTCTATCATCCTGGCAGCATGAAACGTGGCAAACGGTTTTGGCTGTCCAGTCTTTTCAGCAGTTGTTCAACGTTGCGTCGCAGGCGCAGATCCCATCGCAGGCTGGGAGCGAATGCGTTGGCGTCAGGCTGCGCCGGATGGTGGTGCAGCGTTGCGGCGAGTGATGGCATGTCGGAAATCGTGAATTGGTCGGCACGCCGGGCCAGAAACTCGCAGACGGCTTGCAGTCGTCGTGCGTTGACACTGTTGATACGGCCCTGTGGCGGGTGGCTCGATTGCAGATGGTAGTGTTCGAATGAGTGGGTGACGATGACCACGTCACTGACCTGGGCGGCATGTGCGCGCTTCAGATAACCGATGATCTCGGCAGCGGACAGCGCGGTGATTTGCAGGTGTCGGTAGCCACCTCCACTGCGGATATTGCTGATGGGCAGTTCCCAGATACCGGCTGGGGTGCGAAACAGCGGGCCGGCATCGACAGGGGCGGAGATGCGGCATTCGCCGTTTTTCAGATAGCAGGGATTGAAATTGCTGGAGATGCGCAACCCTGCATCGGCCATGGCGGCCAGCGTATCGTCGTTGGCGGCGAAATGCCCCGCACGAAATGCAACGATTCGTTCGCGCGGCACGCCAGCCCGCACCAGCAAGTCGATACCTTCCTCGAGCAGTTCACGTTGCCGCTGTCGCGG
This sequence comes from uncultured Thiotrichales bacterium, assembly GCA_964613895.1. Taxonomy (GTDB): domain Bacteria; phylum Pseudomonadota; class Gammaproteobacteria; order UWMA-0217; family UWMA-0217; genus HyVt-560. The sequence goes on from CAZTJP010000004.1 coordinate 26,374, forward strand.
GTATTCATGCATGCGATCCGGCAGCGGCGGTTTCCCGAGTGTTTTCCAGTTGGCAATGCGCTGGCGGGGATGGGCATGCAGTTGGACATCGTGTCCACGCGAGAGGATGTGCTTGCAGACCTGTGTCAGTCCATCCATGCCGAAACTGTAGGCGCCAAAGGGGTCGACGAAGAACACGCCTTTCAGCCCGTTGGCTTCAAGGGTGTTCATGATCAGCGGGATACCCAGCGCCTGTTGGGTATTTGGGTCAAAGCGCCCCCAGACACGGGCGTCGTAGCCGGCAGAAGGGGTCAGGTGACCGTCCGCACCGACGCGTTCCTCGCGGCACTCGGTGTCGATGGTGATATAGACTCGGGTCTTCATCTGGATTGGCCTGGACTGGTTTGGTTGTGGGATCAACCCGTGACTCGATGAGGCATCCGGGCCACGGATGGTGGTTGACCGATCACCGATTGATAGACTCGCTGATAACGTTGCATGCCGATATCCCAGTTCCGGTGCAGCTCGACATAGCGACGGGCATTGTGCCGGATTTGTTCCCAACGGGCGCGTGATGCCAGCACTTCCTTGATTGCCAGCGCCAGGTGACGTGGATCACCAGCCTTGAACAGCCAGCCTGTCTCGCCGTGCTCGATCAGTTCACGGTGGCCACCAATATCCGATGCCACGACCAGGCGGCCCTGCGCCATGGCTTCCAGCGGTTTGAGCGGAGTGACCAGTTCGGTCAGCCGCATCGACAAACGCGGGTAGACGAACAGATCGACGAGGCTGTAATAGCGATCGACTTCGCTGTAGGGCACCCGCCCCGTCATGATTACGTGATCGGCCAGCCCGGCGGCGGCGATCTGTTGTCGCAAGCTGGCATCCTGTTCGCCCCCGCCAACCAGCAGTACCTTGACCTCCGGGAATTCGTCGCGCACCAGAGGCAGTGCGTCGAGCAACAGCGAAAGCCCTTCGTAGCCGAAGAACGAACCGATGAATCCCAATACCTTGGCATGTTCAAGGCCCAGTTCGCGAGCAAGCGGCTCATCACGCACCAGATCGGCGCGAAATTTCTCCAGGTCGATGGCATTGGGGATGATCGTGACCTTCTCGGAGGGAATCCCCCGCGAGACGATATCGTTTTTCAGCCCTTCGCAGATCGTCGTTACCGCGTCGGCCTGGCGGAAGACATGCGTTTCGAGCGCTCGGGTCATGCGATAGCGCAATCCGTTTTCCCGGCTGGTGCCCTGATCGACCGCGGCATCTTCCCAGAAAGCACGGCATTCGTAGACCACCGGGAGTCCAAACTTCCGGCCCGCCTTGAGTGCGGCCATGCCAGTCAGGGCGGGAGAATGGGCGTGCAAGACGTCGGGGCGCTCCACTTCGATGACTTCGTTCAGGCGATGGGCCAGTGTCCTGATGACTGCGGTCTGATTGAGTACCGGCAGGCGCGCCAGCCAACCGTCGGGTTTTGGGGTGCGATAGAAAGGCAGGCCATCGACGATTTCCTCGCTCTTGCCGTTCCATTCCTGTTTGGCGCTGGTGACATGGGCGGTGCGCCAGCCTTGTGCGCGCTGATGTTCGAGAATCGATTGCGTGCGGAATGCGTAGCCGCACTGCATTGGAATCGACAGATTGAGAATATGAAGAATTCGCATCGCTTGACGTCCTTTTGTGAAGGACTCCGGGTTGTGAAAAGTGATCGCCGGCAGTTCATCGGGGCCGGCGCGGAAACATAGAACCGCTATGGAGGATAGAGGGATTCATGCGCGAATAGTTCCCGATTCAGGCACCCTACACCGTGGTGGGGACTGGTTGGCAATTCCGGGTCACCTTTCGCTCGAAAGTGAACCAATGCTCGGAAAATGATCTTATCCCTAGAGATTGTCCGAAAATCCCGACGGGATGAAATCACGGTTTCAGCTTATGCAACCCATGCTCAGAATCGGTTCCAATATGACCAAGCGCACGATCGACGATCTGGCGCTGTTTGGTGGCCCCCCCTTGTTCGCCGAGCCGCTCCATGTGGGCGCGCCGAATGTTGGTGACAAGCAGCGCCTGATGCGTCGGATCGAGGAGATCCTCGAGCGCAACTGGTTGACCAACGACGGCCCTTGTGTGGAGTCGTTCGAGCGTGAAGTCGCCCGCCGGGTAGGCGTCAAGCATTGTATTGCCACCACCAATGGCACCCTGGCACTGGAGTTGGCGGCCCGGGGGCTGGGTATGCATGGGGAAGTCATCGTACCTGCTTTCACCTTCGTGGCAACCGCCCATGCGGTGCGCTGGCAAGGCATGGTGCCGGTATTCTGTGATATCCGTGCCGATGATTTCAATATCGATCCGAGCCGTATCGAAGCATTGATTACACCCCGTACCACAGGCATCCTGGCAGTCCATCTTTGGGGGCGCAGTTGTGACGTCCAGGCTCTCGAGGCGATGGCCCGCAAGCATGGCTTGCGGTTGCTGTTCGATGCGTCGCACGCTTTTGGGTGTACCTATCACGGACGATCGATCGGTCAGTTCGGCGATGCCGAAGTCTTCAGCTTCCACGCCACCAAATTCATCAACGCCTTCGAAGGTGGCGCGATTGTCACCAATGACGATGAACTGGCCGCCCGGGTGAGATTGATGAAGAACTTCGGTTTTACGGGGACGGACGAAGTCAGTTATCTTGGCATCAATGGCAAGATGACCGAAGTCGCGGCTGCTATGGGACTGACGTCACTGGAGAGTTTCGATACCTTCGTGCGTCGTAATCGTGACAACTATCGTGCCTACCGCACGGGCCTTGCGTCACTTGAAGGCCTGCGGTTGATTCCTTTTCCGGAGGACGAGCAATGCAACTATCAATATGTCACCGTCCAGGTCGATCCGGAACGGGCCGGGCTGGATCGGGATCAGTTGATACGTTTGCTGCGCGCGGAAAAAGTGCTTGCACGGCGCTATTTCTATCCGGGTGTGCATCGGATGGAGCCGTATCGTTCAGACCCACGCTATCGCTCGCTGCGGTTGCCAGTGACCGATTTGGCTGCATCGCGCATGATCTGTCTGCCCACCGGAATCCATGTTTCTCCAAAGCAGATCGAGGCGCTTTGCAGACTACTGGGTTTCATCATCGACAACGCCGAGCGCATCAAGGGTCTGATGGATGCCGGGTACAGGTACGCCCGACACATGCCAACCTTCAGTGAATTGACGGGTGGGCTGGTCGAGTGAAAGTTTCGGTTGCGGTCATTGCATACAACCATGAGCGTTATATTGCCCAGGCGCTCGACAGTGTGCTGAGCCAGAAAACCGCTTTCGAGTTTGAAGTCGTCATCGTCGAGGATTGTTCCAGGGACGGAACGCGGTCAATCATTCAGCAATATTGTGCGCGTTTCCCCGACAAGATTCGGGCAATATTTCATGCGACCAACATGGGTGCCAGAAAAACGGTGGAAGAAGCGCTGCTGGCATGCCGGGGGCAATATGTCGCCATGCTCGATGGAGATGATTATTGGACGTCAGCCGACAAGTTGCAGCGGCAGGCGGATCTGCTGGACAAGCATCCCGATATGATGCTTTGTTGTCACCCAACCCGCTATTTGTTCGAGAACGGCGAAACCGAGGTATCTCACCCGGCCGATGGCCTGACATTCATGCGTCTCCTCAAAGCCAACCCGGTACAGTCTCAGACCATCATGTTCCGGCGCTGTCTGTTTTCCGGGTATCCGCAGTGGATGCATGAAAATGCCAGTTTCCCCGGTGATTATTTCCTCGTTATCTCGGCTGGTCAGCATGGAGAGCTCGGTTTTATCGATGAGGTGATGTCGGTTTACCGGGTTCACGATGCGGGTGCCTGGGGCAGTCTTGAGTTCGCCCAGCGGCTGGATATCGAGATTGCTACCAATCAAGCCCTGATGAAGTGGCTGGGGCGGAGATATTTTCCTTTGTTGTTGTTATGGAATATCGATCTTCGCCGGCAACGGCTTCGGGAGCGAACGGTGAGGCGGCTGCTGCGCATGTTTCCTTGGTTACGATCCTTTCGATCGGTAGGCGGGGAAGAAATCTGATTGAGAAGTGCCGGTTCTTTCAGTCAAGGCATCGTAACTGCCCGGATCGAGCACGTGGCCGCAGAACCAGGCGCTGTCCTCCTTGTTGGACCAGCCACGCTTGAAGCGTGTCAGGCCATCCTCTTTTGCCGTGGTGCCAGCGCCTCCTCCCAGATTGAGTATTTCGACGTCTTTGCGCTCGAATCGTCGGATTGATTCGTGAAAAATTGCAAAAGATGCGCCGAGTTCATACCCCAGGGAAGAGTAGGCCGCCAAATGGTACCAGGCATGACGATGGTCACGCATCCAGAGACAGATGCCAACGGTGCGATTGTTGTGCACAGCGCGGGCCATCTCGAGGCCGGGTGTTTGCAGCTGTTTTCGCAGCATGCTGTCGGAAAAAGCAGCGATGCCGTGTATGTCGTGTCTGCGAATCAATTCGCCATAGAGCCGTACCCAGTCGTCGGCATGTTCCAGCGGTTGCCGACAGAACTCGATCTCAAGTTTCTTGAACGCCTTGCGGGCGTTTCTTCTGTGATGGCTGGCGATCGAGGCCAGGGGATCGGTGGAAAAATCGATCAGAAAATGCTGCTTGAATGGTTTGGCGGTATGGTTGAAAAGTGATTGCAGTAAAACTGTATCGGGCCGATTGAGCGGGTCGATCACCATTGCCAGTGAAACGGGTTTGTCACCATTCCGGAGCTTGTCCAGATCGTCACCAAAAGCCTGCCAATTGTTGCAGAGGGAAAAAGGGTAGACAGATATCAAATCGAAAAGTTCCGTATTTTCAATTTTTCGTTCCAACAGCCATACCCCAGCATTGGGAAGCGCCCGGGCCGAGAATTTTTCCTCGAATGATAATGCGTAAATTTTATGGCCGTAGGCCCTGGAAACGTTCATGGTCACTGGCTATCCGATAGACAAATCGCGTTCGGCATTCTATTCTTCGAGACAATCAATGAATATTCCGTTGCCATTCAGCGGAATATTCCCATAACGAGATCGAACTCAGGAGATATGGTATGCCGGCGAATTCGGTTGGCGAAAGAGGCGCTTTGCCGCAAGGAAAGCGCCGATATGGAAAACTTGATTTGTTGTCCAGTTATTGGCGTCTGGGACGGATTCGTTATCTTGCTTACAGTTACGCATTTCTCGTGGTGGCCGTATTATCGACATGGGGCATTTCATGGCTGTTGCCGTTATTGCCGTTATCTTTTCGAGCACTGGTTGCTGGGTTTCTGTACACCGTTGTCTGGGGCGGATTTCTCTATCTTTTTTCGATTCTGAGCATCAAGCGATGCCATGACTTTGATGTCAGTGGCTGGTGGGCGCTGTTGTTGCTGCTGTTTCCGCCTGCCATCGTGCTGCTCTGGGTCATGCCGGGTACCGACGGGGTCAACCGGTATGGACGCGACATGCCGCCCAATTCTCTGCCCGAAAAGTTATTGGCATTGCTGGCGCTGGTGTTTTTCCTGTCAGTCGGTGTTCTCTGGCTGGAATGAAAAAGCAGCATTTTCTGTGTTAATTCAGGTCCAGCTTGAGTTGAAAAACAAGTACGCCATTGGTGTGTTTGCCATTGTAGTAATCTAATTGCGGTGATCCGGTAATATTTACCTGGACAGTTTTGGTCAGGCCAAGTTCCACAACCGGCATGGGAACAAAATGAGTTTCCGCGGTGCTGTCTTTCGTAAACTGTTTGTGGACAATGTTGGATTCCAGAATCAGTCTGCCGGGTATTCGTCCGATCCGGATGATGGGCATCGAGTAGTTGATACCGACATAGGCGGATCGGGTGCCAAAACTGTCCTTGAAAAAGCCGGCTTGCCAGCCGAAGGCATGATTCGGAGAGTACTCATAGCCAATAGCCGGGTGAATACCCTGGCGTTGATTGGCCTTTTTGAAATGTAGCGATACTGCCTGCAGCGCGATGTGATTGGCCGAATTTTCCGTTGCATGGCTGACCTGTGGGGGCACTAGCAGCGAAACGAGGCTCAGTCCAGCAAGCAGGGCTCTCGATAGATGGGGGAGTTTCCAGGTTGAGTAATTGCTTGGCATCGGTATTCCGCAGTCCGGTTGATTCTTGGGTGGGTCGGCTATCGGCCCTGTGCAACGGTTAGTCCGAATCAGGGCCGGAAAATTGCCGCATTTACGTGGAAGCGTGATTGGTTATACTGCGCCTTTTCCGAATCGGACCCCCCAATGAGCCAGTTAAAGGAAGAAGCCCGCCGGCGGCGGACCTTCGCCATCATTTCCCACCCGGATGCGGGCAAGACCACAGTGACCGAAAAGCTGCTGC
>CAZTJP010000005.1:0-27695 GCA_964613895.1 uncultured Thiotrichales bacterium
GCAGCAGTTGGACTTGTTGCCGTTTGAGTTGCTGGGGTTTGGGGGCGAGTCCGGGGTTGGGTGAAGGGACGACGCTGGAGAGTTGTTGGCTGGGGGTGTCGTCGGTATCTTGGCTGCCGCTTTTTTCCTGGTTGTGTTGGGCGATGCGTTCGGCGTCTTCCGGGGCTTTGTCGCTCCAACTGTGTACGAGTATGACGTCGAGGGGACGCGACTGGATGTTGTTTTCGAGATAGTTTTGTTTGAACGATATGCCGAGGATCACGATGCCATGCAGGATGGTCGCGAGAAACAGTGTCAGCCCGAGTCGGTCGGCGGCTTTGATCTGGGATGAGGGTAGTGTCGTTACCATTGAAATGTGTCGCTGATCGATCGGGCGCAGTATACCCTTTATCGCATCTGGAGACAGTGCGGGGTTGGCAGATTTTGAGCCGCCGGCATGCTGGCTCCGGGGTGCCGTGAATACGTCCGTGTAGGCTCGACGGCCACGTCCTGCGGCCAACGCTCGGGCTGGGCCCCATCTGGTTTTCCGACTCCAGCGTACCGTTCATGGGTTGCCCAACCGAAAATTCTCATCCGGTTGGGTTGGTGGCGGTCTTTGTGGGTTGGGTACCTGTCGCAGGATTTGCACGCGCTGTGCCATGGCGGGGGTCATGCTGAGTTCACCGTTTGCTTCGAGTCGCAGTACTTTGTCGATGCCGAGTCGTTGGGCGATTTGGCGCCATTCGTCGGGCAGGGCGATCATCAGGGCGGTGGCTGCGGCATCGGCGAGTGCGGGGTCGCGGGTGATGACGGTGACTGCGTGGGCGCTCTCGGAGGGTTGGCCGCTGCGTGGGTCGATGATGTGGTGGCGGCGCTTGCCGTTTTCGAGGTAGTAGCGTTCGTAGTCTCCCGAGGTGAAGATGCTTTCGCCGTTTTGTGCTTCGATGCTGGCGAGAGCGCGTCCGCCGTCAGGGTCGCGAATGCCGATTCGCCAGTTGCGGTCGATGTGCCGTCCGTAGGCGATGAGGTCGCCGCCGGCGTTGATGATGAAGTCTTTCAGCCCCATGGTCAGCAGTTTTCGGGCTTCGAGCTTGAGCGCATAGCCTTTGGCGAATCCGCCCAGGTCGATGTTCACGCCAGGGTTGGTGCTCTGCACGGTGTTGCCATCGATACGAAGGTCGTCGAGTCGTGGCCGGGCAGCGGTTTGTTCGCGCAGGGTGCGTGCGTCTTTGTTGGGGTTGGGGGCGGGTTGGTCGTTGTGGAAGCCCCACAGGGCGATGAGTTTGCCAATGGCGGGGTTGAACAGGTAGTGACTGTCGCGTGAGATTTGGCGCGCCTGGGTAAGCATTCGGATCAATTCGGGGGTGGTGGTGACGGGTTTGCCTTGCGACAGCCGTTGGTTGATGCGGTACAGTTCGCCGCCGGGTTTCCAGCCATTCCAGTCACGGTTCATGCGCGCGAAATCTTTTTCCAGTTGCTGGAAGGCGCGTTCTGCCAGGGATTTGTCCTGGGTGGCGATGGTGATTTCCACCAGAGTGCCGAAGGTCAGCAGTTGATGCTGATGGATCTGTGGCCGTTGGGTGCAGCCGTTGGTCAGGCCGCACAGCAACACAAACAGCAGCGTCGCGCGGATCATGTGTTCAGGTATCCGATGTGCTGGACTGGATTTTTTGTGCCAGACAGTCCATCAGGTCTGCGGCGATATCCAGCCCGTAGAGCCGGTCGAGCTCACGGATGCAGGTGGGGCTGGTGACGTTGATTTCAGTCAGGTAGTCGCCAATCACGTCGATGCCGGTGAATATCAGGCCACGTTTTTTCAGTTCGGGTCCGACCTGTTGGCAGATCCAGCGGTCACGCTCTGTCAGTTCGACGCCTTTGTAACTGCCGCCCGCGGCGAGGTTGGCACGGCCTTCACCGGCGGCTGGCAAGCGTGCCAGGGCGTAGTCCACCGGTTTGCCATCGATCAGCAGGATGCGTTTGTCACCTTCGATGTATTCGGGCAGGAATTGCTGGGCCATGGCGGTACGAGTGCCGCCTTCGAGCAGGGTTTCGAGAATGACATTGGTGTTGGGGTCACCTTCGGAGATGCGGAATATCGAAGCGCCGCCCATGCCATCCAGTGGCTTGACGATGATGGTTTTGTGCTGCTGGAGGAAGGCGCGGTAGTCTTCGGCGCGGCGGGACACCAATGTTGCCGGTGTGCATTGCGGAAACTGCAATGTAAAGGCCTTTTCGTTGGCATCCCGTAGCGAGGCCGGTTTGTTGACCACGAGCGTGCCGGCGGTTTCGGCCAGTTCGAGCAGGTATGTCGCATAGATGTATTCCATGTCGAACGGCGGATCCTTGCGCATCAGCACGATCGGCAGGTCGGTGAGCGGTCGTTCGACAGGAGCCTCCCGGGTGAACCAATCGTCGGGATCGTCACGTACTTCGACACGGGAGCAGCGTGCCATCACTCGGCCATCACGGAAGGACAGGCCATCCGGTTCGATGACCCAGGTTTCCCAGCCGCGGCGCCGAGCGGCCAGCAGCATGGCCAGGGTGCTATCCTTGTGGGGATTGATATGTTCTATGGGGTCCATCACAACCCCGATTTTCAATTTCATGTAGTTTGAACCCGTCAAATGTGACAGTCGTCGTTTATCGATGGGAGAAAACGATAACTGTATACAAGAATTGAGTACCGTGTATTGAATGCTCGATCAGCACCGGGCTAGATTGGGCTAATCAGCACTACTATTCAAGGAGTAAAGTCATGCCGGAACTGGAAGATCTGAATGCCCTGGCGAGGCAGGTCAAGGTGATGGTGATCGACGACAGCAAAACCATCCGCAAGACGGCCGAAGCCTTGCTCAGCAAGCAGGGATACCAGGTTGCGACGGCAGTGGATGGGTACGACGCATTGGCCAAGATCGCCGAATTCGAGCCGGATCTGATCTTCATCGATATCCTCATGCCCCGGCTGGACGGATATCAGACCTGTACGCTGATCAAGCACAACCAGAAGTACAAGGACACACCGGTGGTCATGCTGTCCAGCAAGGATGGCATCTTCGACAAGGCCAAGGGGCGGGTCGTGGGCTCCGAGCAGCACCTGACCAAGCCTTTTACCCGTGATGACCTGCTAGGAGCCATCGAACGGTATGTACACTAGGGTTCCATCCAGCTATCCGGTTTCTGCAAAGAGTCTTCCGGCCAAGAAGGTCGGAACCGTTTCCGTTGCGTGCAATTCCGTCAGGATCGCGGGAGTGCATGGCAGTGCCGGAACCAACGGGCGCACGGACATGCCGTCCATGGTCACCGGCTTCAGTGGAGAGAAATAAATGGCGCATATCCTGGTTGTCGACGATTCCGCAACGGATCAGTTCGCCGTCAGGCGGTTGCTGGAAGACATCGGCCATCATGTCACCGTCGCCAATGATGGTCAGGAAGCGGTTGAACTGGCGCGCCGGGTCGCGCCCGATCTGGTATTCATGGACGTGGTCATGCCCGGGCTCAACGGTTTCCAGGCGACCCGGGAACTGCACAGGACAGAAGAGACCCGGCACATACCGGTCATCATGGTGACCACCAAGGATGGCACTGCCGATATCAAGTGGGCCAAACGTCAAGGCGCCAGTGGCTACATCGTCAAACCCGCCAATCGTGACCAGCTTCAGACCTGTATCAACAAATTCGTCAAGGGAACTTCATGACAGCAAAACCTGAAACCCGGTCGCCTTTCGAGTTGCTGGTGAGCCAGGCGCAGCGTGCCTCCGCCGGTGCGCTGGCGGCGCAGCAACAGGCGGATAACGAGTGGACCGGTCTACTCTGCCGGCTGGGCAAAGACAAGGTGCTGATGCCCATGTCCATGCTCAAGGAGATCGTGCCACCGGCTGAGGTGACACCCGTGCCGGGAACGCGATCGTGGCTCAAAGGGTTGGCGAACATGCACGGCTCGTTGGTGACCGTGGTGGATCTCCAGGAGTTTCTCCTCGGTGAGCCGCTGCCGCGTACAGAGAAGCAGGCCCGCATGCTGGTTGTCTCCGAAGCAGGGCAGAAGGTTGGCCTGCTGGTCAATGAGGTTTTCGGAATGCGCCATTTCCGGGTGGGTGACGAAGTGCGTGAAACGCCGGCATTCGATCCGGCGCTCAAGCCCTATATCACTGCTGCCCTCAAACGGCAGGGGGATCACTACTCGGTGTTCAACTTGCAGCGGTTATTGAGTTCTTCCGCGTTTCAGGACGCGGCGCTGTGACGAAGGGATGGACGGAATCCATGCCCATTTCGGTCACGATGATCAATCAGAGAGGTTTTGTGCATGAAACCAGTTGAAGCAGCAAAATTGGCAGGCGCCGCATTCAGTCGGTCCATCATCGGCTGGGGGCTGGCGTTTCTCGTTCTGATCACCTTGTCAGGCGTGCTTCTGTGGCAGGGCAGCAAGCTGGACAGAATTGGACGGATCACCACCAATATCGCTTCGGACATGCGGCTGCTGTCGCAGCAGATGACAACCCAGGCGCTGTCGGCCTCACAGGGCTTCGAGCAGTCATTTTTGTTGCTTCGGCAGTTGAAGACGAGGTTCGCCAATAAACTGGACAAGCTGGCCAGCGGTGATCCGGAGCAGGGCACTCCACCATTTCCGGCCGAACTGTCTCCCGAGCTGGACAAGGTACAGGAACGCTGGAAGCCATTCTCCGCCGACCTCGATGCGATCCTCGACAGCCGGGATTCGGTGGTGATGGCCAACAAGGCAGCAAAAACCGCCAGTGAAAAGTTACCGCAACTCCTGCAGGACGTTGAAAAGCTGGCCGATCTGGTTCGCAAGAATCACCCTGGCAGCGGCCAGTTGGTTTATCAGGCCACCCGGCAAGTGGCTATTGCACAGCGCATCAGTAACAGTTTCGCCGCATTGCAGAGTGGTCAGGCGGCCGCCCTGGAAGTGGCAGACCAGTTGCAGAAGGACACCCAGGCCTTCAGCCGGGTGATCGATGGTATGTTGCACGGTGGTGTGGCGGGCATCTCTCAAGCCACCAGTCTGGAAGCCCGCGATTTGCTGACCCGGCTGGTTTCAGAATTCGGCGAAGTGGCGGATCAGGCAAGCCTGTTGGTTGATGCAGCACCGGCATTGTACGAAGTGAAGACAAAGATCACCGCCAACATCGAAGGCGAAGGCCGTGCGCTCTATGACTCGGTCAGCCGGGTCGAACAGTCATTGAAAGAGCGTAACAACGACAACGAACTGTGGACGATGATGGGGTTCTTTGTCGGTGGGCTCGCCTTGCTGGCCTTCCTGATGCTGCTGGCTGGGGTTTACCGCGAGACCCGCAAGCAACTGGATATCTCGCAACGTACCAATGAGGAAAACCAGCAGGCGATCATGACCCTGCTGGACGAGATGTCGACGCTCGCCGATGGGGACCTCACCGTGCGTGCCACGGTGACCCAGAACATCACCGGTGCGATCGCGGACTCCGTCAACTACGCCGTCGATGCCCTTCGTACCCTGGTGGTGACCATCAACCAGGCGGCATCGAACGTGGCCAAGACCTCACGCAAGACCCGCGAAACGGCCCTGCAACTGTCCGAGGCGAGTGAACAGCAGGCGCGCAAGATCGTCTCCGCATCGGATTCGGTCAGCGACCTGACCCATTCCATCTCCAAGGTATCCAGGAGCGCGGAAGTCTCTGCCCGGGTGGCCGATCAGTCGGTGCAGATCGCCCAGAAAGGCGTGCGCACGGTACAGAAAACCATCGAGGGTATGGACGCAATCCGGCAGAACATCCAGGAAACCTCCAAACGGATCAAGCGGCTGGGAGAGAGTTCGCAGGAAATCGGCGATATCGTCAGTCTCATCACCGATATTGCCGACCAGACCAATATTCTGGCGCTCAATGCTGCCATTCAGGCCTCATCGGCGGGAGAGGATGGCCGGGGTTTCGCGGTCGTTGCCGACGAAGTCCAGCGCCTGGCCGGTCGTGCCTCCAATGCCAGTAAGCAGATCGAGACCTTGGTCAAAACGATCCAGACCGATACCAACGAGGCGATCCAATCGATGGAAAAGAGTACTGCCGAAGTGGTCAAGGGCACGCAGCAGTCGGAGGAAGCCGGTGCAGCATTGGCGGAGATCGAAAAAGTATCCACCCAGCTTGCTGATCTGATCAAGGGCATCTCCGAGGAAGCCAGCGAGCAGGCAATCGTCTCCAGCGTCGTGGGTGAAGCCATGACCGCTATCCAGGCGATTACCCGCGATACCGTGGCTTCGACCCGGGCCACCGCCGGCGCGATCGGTCAGTTGGCGGAGCAGGCCGCCGAACTGCGGCGTGCCGCCGAAGGATTCAAGCTGCCCGGCCAGGAAGACAGCCCCGAGCATCAGAAGCCAAAAGTCGAACCGGTGCTCGATCTTGATGACGAGTTGGAAGATTTTCTGGTGACCTGAGGCCGGATCACGGTTCGCCGAACCACGACAGTTTAATTCACAGCAGGAAGCATGCCGGTCCATGGATGATGGACAGCCTGGAAACAGTATGAAAAATCAGACACCCGTTGGATTCAATGCCCTAGCCTGGGTCAAACACGAAATTGACCAGTCGCTCGATCAGGCGCGTTGGGAAATCAGTGCCTATGCCGAGAATCCCGATCACACACAACATCTGGCGCGGACTCTGAGCCTGCTGCGCGATGTACAGGGCACACTCGATGTGGCAGAACTGGAAGGCGCAGCCCTGCTGGCCAGTGAATCGCTGGAAGTGGTCAAGGCGTTGAGCGAGGGTTCGGTCTCCAATGTCGAAGAAGCCTGTAAACAAGTCATCCGGGCTTTGATCCAGTTGCCCGATTATCTCGATTACGTGCAAAGCGGACAGGAAGATACGCCACTGGTATTGGTCTCGGTCATCAACGACCTGCGGGCAGTGCGCAAGGCAGAGTTCGTCTCGGAGGGCGTGGGGGCGATTCGTGGTCTCGACAATGACGCCGCTGTGCTCGACGGCCAGGTACGCTCGGGCGAAGACTTGCAAAGCATCGCAGAACTGACCCGGCTGGTATTCGAACTGGGCCTGCTGGGCTGGTATCGCAACACCAATGTTCAGGAAAGTCTGGGCAAAATGTCCCTGGTGTGCCGTCGTTTGAGGCTGGCTTCCACGCATCGTGCCAGCAGGCGGCTCTGGTGGACCGCCGAGGCCCTGACGGAAGCTCTGCAAAGTGGCCGCCTGCAAAGCAGCGATGCGGTCAAGACGCTGCTGGGACGTGTGGATCGGGAAATCAAACGCCTCTTCAAGGTGGGCGAAGCGGCTTTCTCGGCGACGATATCGCTCGATCTGGTCAAGAGCCTGTTGTACTACATTGCGATTTCCAAACCAGGCAACAAGGTGGTCGATGAAGTACGCAAGGCCTATTTCCTTGATCAGGACGTGCCCGACCCCGATGCCCTGGAAGGCTATCAGAAGAGCCTCAGTGGCAATAACCGCGCGCTCAAACGTTCGGTGGCGATGTCTCTGTCCGAGGATATCGACGAGATCAAGGATCATCTGGAACGTTTCGATCGCTCGGTCACGCCTTCACTCGAGGATCTCGGGGTGCTGTTGTCGTTGTTCAGTCGCCTGGAAGAAACGTTGGGCGCACTCGATTCGGAGTCTGCACAGCTGAAGGTCAGCAAGATCCGCGCCATGATGGCGGAAAAACACGACGAAGGTGTATTGCCCAACGCCGAGGAACTGGAGGCCATCGCCCAGTCATTGATCGAAGCGGAACATGCCATTGGCGAGTTTGGCGTGGGCCGTGGCGCCAGTCAGCAGCAAGCTGGATCGGGGCGGTCCTCCGACGAACACTTTCTGAATGTCCGCAGTGTCGCCATCAAGGAGATTCTGAGCGACATCAATCAGTGCAAGAACCAGATCCAACGCTACGCCAATGGTCAGTCCGGGCTGGCGGATCTGGATCGCGCGCTGCCCAGTTTTTCCAGCATCCACGGCGCCCTGCATTTGCTGTCACTGGATCAGGCGGCCGATCTGGTGAGAGGCATTCAGGACTATCTGGGACAAAAGATCGAGGACGGCTCCGAACTGGAGGCCACACAACTCGACTATCTCGCCGAAACCATCGCTGCAGTGGAAGTCTTTCTCGAAGTGCTGGACAACACTCAGATCGAGCAGCCCGATTTCATCGAAACGGGCTTTGCATCGTTGAATGTCCTGCGTGCCGTGCAGGCAGAGCCGGCTGAAACCGGCGAAAGAACGGCCCTGTTGCCGGAAATGACGCTGGAGCGCGAGATTCCCGATCAACTGACTCTGGAAACCGGCTTCGTGGATCCATTGACCCTGAGTGACAGCACCGATCTGTCACTCGAGCCTGTGACCGAAGCGGTGACTGAAACCGCGCCGGTCGAAGAGATCTCTCTCGATGAGCCGGCAGAGATCGATTTGGCGGAGGCGTCAGCACAGACCACCGCGCTGGAAGTGCCACAAGTGGAGGATGAAAACGGGGGTGTTGACACGGGTGATCATACCGATGAACCGCTGGAGCAAAGCGGCACGGTGGGCGCCACCAGCGTTCTCGATGCGATCGAAGCCCAGTCGATGGAGATTCCGGACGTCGGTGATCTGCCGGAGTTCGAACCGCTGACCGAATTGCCCACCCTGAGCGACGCAACAGAGCTGGATACCGAAGCGAGAGATGCCACCACGCTGGATGAGAGTCTGGTCGAAATGCAGGCACTGGATGATGAGGTATTGGCTGCTTTCGATGATGGGGAAACCCGCTATGGCCAGGATTCGGAACTGGTCGACCTGCATGAGCTGGCCTCCACACTCAGTGACAGCGATGGTGCCGTCACGGATTTCGAGTTCGATGAGTCGCTGATCGCTTCCCTGCAAGATCCCGCATTAACGACATTCGAGGATCAGGAAGCCGAAGTGCCCAGTGCACGAGAAAAGCCGGCGGAAACCGAGGGAGGTGAGATCACTGCATCCGATACCTCTTCCAGCCAATCCCCCGCAACACCGTTGATGGGGCTCGACATCATCGGCAAGGATACCGATGATGAGATTTTTGGCATTTTCGTCGAAGAACTTGCCGAGGAAACCGAAGTGCTGCAGCAACAGCTGCCGCGCTGGGCCGACGATCCCGCCGATGAAACCGCGCTCGTTCAGGCGCGACGTGCTTTCCATACCATCAAGGGTAGCGGTCGTCTGATTGGTGCTCAAGTGATTGGTGAATTCGCCTGGATTCACGAACAGATCCTCAATCAGGTCATCGACAAGACACTCGAACCGGTTCCCGAAGTCGTCGCCTGTGTACAGCAAGGCGCCAGCCTGCTGCCCGAACTGGGCCGGCAACTCGAACAGCGAACACAGCCGGATGAATCGATCCATCGACATGCGGCCTGGGCACAGCGCGTTGCGGCAGGGCAGCTCGATGAGAACTGGCGCGCCGAACCGCTGCAAGCCACCGAAACGCATGATGCGACCGATGGTGAAACAGCCGAAGCGGAGAGCGGTACCATCGGTTTGATGGTGGAGAATCTGCCAACTCTGTCAGCCATCGACGCTTCGGAGATGGATATCTCCATGAAAGCGCTCGATGAATCGCTGGCGCATGAGCCGGAATTGATGGAAATCTTCGTTGCCGATGCCCGTCGCAACCTGGCCATCATTCAAGGCGCATTGCCCGCGGCTGACGAGGTGGAAGCGTGGCGTCCGGGCGAATCATTGCGCATTGCCGCGCACACCCTCAACGGCAGCGCCAGAACTGCCGGCGTCGAAGAGATCGCTCGTCCTTTCAAGGCCTGTGAGAGCTATCTGCGTCTCAAGAACGAGCGCGATTTGGCACTGGACCGAAAAGATACCGAGGCGATGGCTGCGCTGGTGGAACATACCGAGCAGGTGCTCGATGCCATCGATCAACAGCATGAGCGTCCCTCTGGCAACGATCTGGCCGATAGGTTCCAGGATTTGATCGCGGCACTGGATGCGACGCAAGAGGTCGAACCTGAGGAGGACGCCACTGCAGAAGTGGCTGCAACCGCAGCCGGAATCACTGCCCCCGAGGTGGTGGAACAGGCAGAGTCCGAACAGCTGGATTCGGAATCCGTTGAAACCACGGCCACCGAGTCCGAAAAGCCTGAAACCGAGGCGCAATCCAGCGAAACCAGCGCCCTAACGTTCGAAGGAGCACCTGCAACCGGAGACGAAGGAGCAGCTGAAACCGGAGAGCAGTCCGTAGCAACCGGGATCACCGACCAGCAGGCTGTAGCGGATGGCGTCAAGCTGGAATCGCTGGAATTACCGGGTGTGAAGTCTGCTGAAGGCCCGGCTGCCACCCAGGTCACCGAGTTGGTGGAGGTATTCCTCGACGAATGCCACGAGATTCTCGAAACCTGCGACGAAGCAATGGTTCGTTGGCAGAAAGACCGGAACGATCTGGAACCCGTCGACGAAATCAAGCGCGAATTGCATACCCTCAAAGGGAGCGCCCGGATGGCGGGGATCGAGGAGATCGGCAGCCTCAGTCACGCCATGGAAACCCTGTTGGCGGATATCTCGGCAGGCAAGGTCACGACTGGCAAGGACACATTCTCTGTTGTGCTTGGAGCCTTCGACAAGATCAGCCAGATGGCCGATGACATTCGTCAGGGCGAATCGCTGGCACCCATTCAGCCAGTGCTGAACCTGATGGACAAGGTACGTTCGGGCGCCACGCTGGAAGAGCGCGATTTCCAAATGCTGGCCGAGTCCGAGCAGGAATCATTGCAGCAGGTGCCGGAACCCGAGGCTCCAAGCACTGTACCAGCAGCCTCCGAAGACAATGCCGATGTTGCTGAAGAACCGGTGCCAGCGGAAACCGAAACACCGCCCGCCGAACCGGTCATGGACGAACTCAAAGGCGAGCTCGACCTTCCCGGTGCGCAGGAAACCCCGCTCGAGGAGTCTGCACCGCGCTTGCAGGAGGCCATCAGGATTCAGGCGGATCTGCTCGACCGGCTGGTTGACAATATTGGCGAAGTCAACGTGTTCCATTCACGAATCGAGCAACAGGTTGGCTCATTCGATTTCAACATCAAGGAACTCGATCAGACCATTCGCCGGGTGACCGAACAATTGCGCCGGCTCGAACTGGAAGCTGAAGCACAGATTCTGCACCGCAACAAGGGTATGCCCATCAACCCGGATGACAGCCAGGTGGGCAAACAGTTCGATCCGCTCGAACTGGATCGCTACTCCAAGCTTCAGCAGCTTTCGCGTTCGCTGGCCGAAAGTACCGCCGACCTCAAGAACATCCACCAGTTGCTGGCGGATGAGGTGGGCAGTCTGGAAAAAATCCTGCAACAGCAAGCGCGTGTCAGTAATGAATTGCAGGAAGGCCTGATGCGCACCCGGATGTCCAAATTCAAGGTCATGGCGCCGCGGCTGCGTCGCGTGGTGCGCCGCACTGCCATGGAGTTGGGCAAGGAAGTGGAACTGCGGATTGAAGGGGAAAACAACGAACTCGACCGCAAGATGCTGGAAAGCATCGTCGCGCCCCTGGAGCATCTGTTGCGGAATGCGGTGGCGCACGGCATCGAAACGCCGGAAGCGCGACGTGCGGCGGGCAAACCCGAGCAAGGTGTGGCTACGGTCACTATTCGCCGGGAAGGGCCGCAAATCATCATCACGGTAGCGGATGACGGTGCCGGCATCGACCCGCAGCGTGTGCGCCAGCGGGCAATCGAAGCCGGTCTCATTCACGAGCACGATGATTTGACGCCGGAAGAAATCAACAAGCTGATTCTGCGTGCCGGCTTCAGTACCGCCGATGAAGTCAGTCAGATTGCGGGCCGTGGCGTGGGCATGGATGTGGTCGCCACGCATCTGAAACAGCTCAACGGCGTGATGGAAATCCAGTCCGAGCCCGGGAAAGGGGCGGAATTCCGGATCAGTATCCCATTCACGCTGGCGATCAACCAGGCCTTGCTGATCACTGCAAACAAGGGCAAATATGCCATCCCGATGGGCTCCATCGATGGCGTCATTCAGTTGCCTGGCAAGTCGCTGGCGGAAAAACTGGCCCAGGATGAACCGCGTCTGGCCTATGCAGGGCGTGAATACGCCATTCGTTCGCTGGCATCGGTACTGGAGAAATCGGCGCCAGGTGCCATCAACGAAAGCCATGTCTATCCCGTCCTGCTGGGTCGGTCAGGCGGGCATCAGATCGCATTCGTGGCGGATGAGATCCTCGGCAACCGGGAGATCGTGGTCAAACCGGTTGGGGCGCCCCTGTCATCCCTTGAGAGCATTTCCGGAGCCACCATTCTGGGTGATGGTCAGATAGTCTTGATTCTGGATATCGCCGGGCTGGTGCGGCTGACACAGGAAGACCGCGACTATGTAGAGCCGGTGCCGGCCGAGGAAGAGGATCGCCAGCCGCTGGTGATGGTGGTCGATGACTCGATCACCATTCGCAAAGTCACCTCGCGGATGCTGGAGCGCCACAACTTTGCGGTTGTGACCGCCAAGGACGGGCTCGATGCAGTCGCCCAGTTGCAGGAAGTCCATCCGGACATCATGTTGCTGGATATCGAAATGCCACGCATGGACGGTTTCGAATTGGCCGAACATGTCCGCAACTCGGAACAGACCCGCGACTTGCCGATTATCATGATCTCGTCGCGGACCGGCAGGAAACACCGTGAGCGGGCGAAGGAACTGGGCGTCAACCGATTCCTTGGCAAGCCTTACCAGGATCAGGAACTTCTCGAAACCATCAATGCGCTCATGGAGGGTGAGAGTCATGGAACCGAACAGTTCACCCACTGAAGAGGCCATTCAGGTTCTGATCGTCCCGCTGCGAGGACTCAATATCGTCGTGCCGCAGTCGATGGTGGTCGAGATCCAGCCGGTGACGGAAGTCGGCGGGCAACAGAAGGACGTTGATTGGCTGCGCGGCGAAATCGACTGGCGCGGGCGTAAAGTACCACTGGTGTCGCTCGAAGCGTATTGTGGTCTGGAAAACGCCGCACCTTCGGGACGTTCCCGGCGGGTGGCAGTGCTGCATGGTCTAGGTGCTGCCGAGGAGATCGGTTCCTATGCCATCGAAATTCATTCGATTCCGCATCCGGTACGCATTTCCCGGTCCGACGTCATCCCTGTCGATTCAGAGGGCGAGGATTGCGAGCTGTTTCTCCACTCGGTCAAGGTCGCGGGGGTCTATGGCCAGCTGGTTGACTTCGACCGACTGGAAACCCGCTTGCAGGAGATTCTGAGTCCTTCCAACACCGAGACAAGCTGACCGGCCGGCATGGTGCGCTATACCAGCCACCCAGCCGGATCGTGGGAGTCGAGACCCAGCGCCATCGCTACATTGGCATTGGTGATCTTTCCATCCATGACATTCAGCCCCTGGCGCAGATGCGGGTCTTCACGTAGTGCATCGATGCCCTTGTCGGCGAGCGCCAGCACGAAGGGCAGGGTGGCATTGTTCAGCGCCCGGGTTGCTGTTTGCGGTACCGCGCCGGGCATATTGGTGACACAGTAATGCACCACACCCTCAGAGAGAAAGGTCGGGTGGCTGTGACTGGTGGGTTTTGATGTTTCGAAACAGCCGCCCTGGTCGATGGCGACATCGACCGCCACTGACCCGGGCCGCATGGCAGCGATCATGTCTCGGGTGACGAGTTTCGGTGCCTTGGCGCCGGGCAGTAATACGCTGCCGATCAGCAGGTCGGCTCGTGGTACCCATTGCTCCAGTGTATGGCGGGTGGAGAACTCAGTGTTCACTTGTCCTGAGAACTGGTTGTCCAGGCGTGTCAACGCATGCGCCGAGCGGTCGATGACAGTAACGCGAGCATGCATGCCAAAGGCGATCATCGCCGCGTTGCTGCCGACCACGCCACCACCGACGATGACGACATTGGCTGCCTCGACGCCGGGCACCCCGCCCAGCAATTTGCCGCTGCCGCCATGGATCTTTTCCAAATGATTGGCGCCGGCCTGAATGGATAATCGTCCGGCCACTTCCGACATTGGTGTCAATAATGGCAAGCTGCCATCGGCTGCCGTCACGGTTTCATAAGCGATACAAGTGGCCTTGGATGCCATCAGATCGTGGGCCTGAGCGGGATCGGCGGCGAGGTGCAGAAATGTGAACAGAATCTGGCCAGCATGCAGCATGGCGCGTTCCGATGCCTGGGGCTCCTTGACCTTGACGATCAAACCAGCCTCGGCGAAAAGCTCGGCGGCACTGTCCATGACGCTCGCGCCCGCGAGGCGATAATCGTCGTCAGTGGCGCCGATGCCGTCTCCAGCGCCGGTTTCCACCAACACGCGATGACCGTGATGCGTCAGTTCGTGAACACTCTCGGGATTCAGCCCGACGCGGAATTCGTTGTCTTTGATCTCCCTGGGGACACCAATGATCATGCTGCTGTTTCATGGTTGCCGTTGTCATTCGACTATAGCCCAGATTGCTCACCGGGTCGCGTGCCGGCCCTGCGTACGCGGAGAGTTCACGCTGGCCCTGAGCAGGAGGCGCAGTCTCAGGGCACTGCCATTTCTTCGTCTCCAGACCAGTCGCCATACAGGGCCTGCAGGGCCGAAAGGGCTGCGATGCCGGCGGTTTCCGTGCGTAGAATCCGGGGGCCGAGCGTGACGGGCTGGATACCCGCCTTTTCGGCGGCTCGGATTTCGTCCGGGCTGAAGCCACCTTCCGGGCCGACCCAGATCTGGACGGGATTGTCATGGGCGGTGAGTGAACGGCTGAGTGCCCGGTTGGCGGTCGGGGCGAGTATTCGCCTCGCCTGAATATTCCCGGTCGATGTGAGTAGCTCGCCGAACCGGGCAGGGGGATGCAGTCGAGCGAGTCTGACCCGACCGCATTGTTCCGTGGCACTGATGATGATCCGTTGCCAGTGTTGCAGCCTTTTTTCCAGGCGTTTTGCCGGGATGCGCGCAGAGCGCTCGCTGTGGATAGGAATGATATCGGCAACGCCCAGTTCAACGGATTTCTGCAACGTGAAATCCATTTTGTCACCGCTGCTGATGGCTTGTACCAAACTGATTCGCAATGCGGATTCCCGCTGGACAGGATGACGTCGTTCGATGGTTGCGGTGGCTTCGCGACGGTTGACGATAGTGAGCGTTGCAGTGAATTCTTCGTCATCCCGGCCATTGAACAGAACGATGCCGGCACCGTTCTTGAGGCGCAGTACGTTCAGCAGGTGGTGGGCATTGGCAGCGGGCAGGGAGAGTATCCGGCCCGGTTCGAGCGGGGTGTCGAGGTAGACGCGATGACTCACGGGCTGTCGGAGAGATCGCCCAGTCCCAGATTGTTCCAGATGGTGAGGGTGGGTTCGGCCTTGTTCATGGTATAGAAATGGAGACCGGGCGCACCCTCTGCCAGCAGCCGCTCGCAAAGCCGGGTAACCACCTCGATGCCGAATTGTCGGATGGACGTCAGGTCATCGCTATAGGCCTCCAGTCGCTTGCGAATCCAGCGCGGGATTTCGGCGCCACAGGCGTCGGAGAAGCGGGCCAGTTGAACGTAGTTGGTGATCGGCATGATACCGGGAACGATGGGAATATCGACCCCCAGTTTTTCGCAGCTGTCGACGAACGAGAAATAGCTGTCCGGATTGTAGAAATACTGAGTGATGGCGCTGTTGGCACCGGCCTCGACCTTGTTCCTGAAATGTTTCAGGTCATCGAAGGCATTCAGTGCCTGGGGATGGAACTCGGGATAGGCGGCCACTTCGATGTGAAAGTGATCGCCACTGACTTCACGGATGAATCGAACCAGCTCATTGGCGTAATGGAACTCACCGGGCTCGCGCACACCTGAAGGCAGATCACCGCGCAGCGCCACGATATGGCGGATGCCTGCATCCTGATAGGTCTTCAGGATCTGCTGGATCTTTTCCCGACTCGAGCCGATGCAGGAAAGGTGAGGGGCGGCTTCGATTCCCGATTCACGCTGGATTTCCAGCACGGTTTCCAGTGTCCGCTCCTGGGTCGAGCCGCCAGCGCCGAAGGTCACCGAGAAAAATCGGGGATGGAGCCGGGCCAGTTGCTCGCGTTGGGCACGAAGGCTCTCCACGCCTTTGTCGGTACGCGGAGGAAAAAACTCGAAACTGAAGGTTTTTGGGTATTTTTGCTGGGACTTCATGAGCACATCCTGCCGATTGGTGGTGAACGGGTTCATGCCCGGTTTTCCGGGCATGAACAGGGACAGGATCAGTAGCGATAGTGGTCGGGTTTGTAGGGGCCTTCGACAGGTACATCGATATAGGCCGCCTGCTCATCGCTCAGCTTGGTGAGGTGTACCCCCAGTTTTTCCAGGTGCAATCGGGCAACTTCCTCATCGAGTTTTTTCGGCAGTACATAAACTTTATTCTGGTACTTGTCCGGATTGGTGAAAAACTCGATCTGTGCCAGCACCTGATTGGTGAACGAGTTCGACATCACAAAGCTGGGATGGCCGGTGGCGCAGCCAAGGTTCACCAGCCGCCCCTCGGCGAGCATGATGATGCGTTTGCCATCGGGAAAGATGATGTGATCGACCTGGGGTTTGATATTGACCCATTCGTATTGCTGCACCGAGGCAATGTCGATCTCGTTGTCGAAGTGACCAATGTTACAGACGATGGCCTCATTCTTCATCGCTGCCATATGGTCGTGGGTGATGATGTCCTTGTTGCCGGTCGCGGTCACGAAGATATCGGCAACTGGCGCAGCCTCTTCCATGGTCACCACACGGTACCCTTCCATGGCGGCCTGCAGAGCGCAGATCGGGTCGATTTCAGTGATCCAGACCGTTGCGCCCAAACCCCGCAGGGATTGCGCCGAACCTTTGCCGACGTCACCATAGCCCGCCACGACGGCGATCTTGCCAGCCACCATGACATCGGTGGCACGCTTGATGCCATCGACCAGCGATTCCCGGCAGCCATACAGGTTGTCGAACTTGGATTTGGTGACCGAATCGTTGACGTTCATGGCCGGGAACAACAACTCACCCCGCTCCTGCATCTGATACAGCCGATGCACGCCAGTGGTGGTTTCCTCGGTGACGCCACGGATCGACTCAGCAGTCTTGTGCCATTTTTGTGGATCCTTCTCCAGATTGCGGCGCAGCACATTGAGAATCTCGGCCCATTCCTCACTGTCACCAGGCTGGGCTTCGGGCACCTGGCCGGCTTTTTCGTATTCCACGCCCTTGTGCACCAGCAGGGTGGCATCGCCGCCATCATCGAGGATCATGTTCGGCCCTTCGTTGTCCGGCCAGGTCAGCACCTGTTCGGTACACCACCAGTATTCTTCCAGGGTTTCACCTTTCCAGGCGTAGACCGGAATACCCTGTGCGGCGATGGCCGCGGCGGCATGATCCTGAGTGGAAAAAATGTTGCATGAGCACCAGCGAACCTGGGCGCCCAGCTCGACCAGTGTCTCGATCAGCACAGCCGTCTGGATGGTCATGTGCAGTGAGCCAGTGATCCGTGCGCCTTTCAGTGGTTTCTGCGGGCCATATTTTTTGCGCAACGCCATCAGGCCGGGCATTTCCGTCTCTGCGATAGCGATTTCCTTGCGGCCCCATTCCGCCAGGCTGATATCGGCGACTTTGTAATCGTTGAAAGTGGGTGCTGTGATAGCGTTCATCATCATTCTCCATTCGTTATAAACATGAAAAATGAGCGCCGTTGTTTTGGAGCCGCCACAACCGTCGGGCGACCGGGAGACAGACGCCGAGCCTGGCGGAAAATCCGTCGCAACGCTCCTCGGCGTCCGCCCATCCGCGAACGGATGGGAGGTGAAAAGTATTCAGATCAGCTGAAAGCCTTGGTTACATTATCGAGATTGGCGGCAGCGCGCAATTCCTCGGCCTTGTCGGTTCGCTCCCAGGGCAGGTCGATATCCTCTCGACCGAAATGTCCATAAGCAGCCGTCTGCTGGTAGATTGGCTGGATCAGGTCGAGCATCTTGATCAGGCCATAAGGTCGCAGATCGAAGTGCTCACGAATCAGCGCCACAATGGCATCCTCATCGAGCAGCCCGGTACCGAACGTATCGACCGAAATGGAAGTCGGCTCCGCGACACCGATGGCATAGGAAACCTGAATCTCGCACTTGTCGGCAATGCCCGCCGCCACCAGATTCTTGGCCACATAGCGACAGGCGTAGGCGGCCGAACGATCGACCTTGGAAGGATCCTTGCCAGAGAACGCGCCGCCTCCATGACGCGCCATGCCGCCATAGGTATCGACGATGATCTTCCGGCCGGTCAGACCGCAGTCTCCCACCGGGCCGCCGATGACGAACTGGCCAGTCGGATTGATATGGATCTGAGTGTCCTTGTCGATCCATTCTTCGGGCAAGGTCGGTTTGATGATCACATCCATCACCGCCTCGCGCAGATCCTGCTGGGAAATATCCGGATCGTGTTGGGTCGACAGCACCACAGCCTCGATGCTGGAGGGTTTGCCGTCGATATAGCGGAACGTCACCTGGCTCTTGGCATCGGGCCGCAACCACGGCAGCGTCCCGTTTTCACGCACCTCATGCTGGCGGCGAACCAGCCGGTGCGCATAAGTGATCGGTGCCGGCATCAACACATCGGTTTCGTTCGATGCGTAACCGAACATCAGTCCCTGGTCGCCAGCGCCCTGTTCCTCCGGTGCTTCCCGGTCGACCCCCATGGCGATATCCGTGGACTGCTTGCCAATGCCATTCAGTACCGCGCAAGTCTCGCCATCAAAGCCCATATAGGAACTGGTATAACCGATATCCTTGATGACGCCGCGAACGATCTCCTCGAGATCGACCCAGGCCGAGGTCGTGATCTCGCCGGCGACGAGAACCATGCCCGTCTTGATCAGCGTCTCACAGGCCACGCGGGCGCGATCGTCCTGTTTGAGAATGGCATCGAGCACCGCATCGGAAATCTGATCGGCGATCTTGTCAGGGTGGCCGGCGGAAACGGATTCGGAAGTGAACTGATAGTTGCTAGGCATGGTTGGACTCAATAGATTCTGGTCATGAAACGTGATGGAATGGCCGCAGAGTGTAATCAGTCGGTCAACAATTCGCCAGTTCAGACAACCCGATTTGCGCGATGGTTCACAGCCATTTGGGGTCAGGCTTGCGTTATTGCGTTTTGCGCAGCCAAAACGCAATAACGCAAGCCTGACCCCGCTGTGCTTATACCCCGAATAAATTTGTCGCTTGCTCAGCGGCGTCATCTACGGGAGAATAGCGCGCTCAAAAAATCCGGGGATGCCCTGCGTAGCCAGACGATCAGGATAACCAACAATCCGGCCCGGAACCTTGGCCGGCGTCATGAAATCCGCGCAACCCTCTCGGATGGACAGAATTTCTATAACGCCACGTTTGGAGTTTTACTATGCCCACTCGCACTGAGTTAGCCAATGCAATCCGTGCTCTCGCCATGGACGCCATCCAGATTCCCAATTCCGGTCACCCGGGAGCACCGATGGGAATGGCGGATATCGCGGAGGTGCTGTACAACGATTTCATGAAGCACAATCCGAAAAACCCCAAATGGGTGGATCGGGATCGCTTCGTCATGTCGAACGGGCACGGCTCGATGCTGCCATATGCGGTACTGCATCTGACCGGCTACGATCTATCCATCGACGATCTCAAGGCTTTCCGCAAACTGCATTCCAAAACCCCGGGCCATCCCGAATATGGCTACACGCCCGGCATCGAAACCACCACCGGCCCGCTGGGGCAAGGGATCACCAATGCCGTTGGCATGGCGCTGGCCGAAAAGGTACTGGCCGCGCACTTCAACCGTGAAGGGCATGAGATCGTCGATCACAAGACCTACGTCTTCCTCGGTGACGGCTGCCTGATGGAAGGTATTTCGCACGAAGCCTGCTCGCTGGCCGGTTCGTTCGGATTGGGCAAGCTGATCTGCTTCTACGATGACAATGGCATCTCCATCGACGGCAACGTGGATGGCTGGTTCATCGACGACACCGTCAAGCGTTTCGAAGCCTACAACTGGCACGTCCAGTCGGTTGACGGACACGATCCGGAAGCCATCAAGAAAGCCACCGAGGCCGCCATCGCCGAGACCGATCGGCCATCACTGATCTGCTGCAATACCGTCATCGGCAAGGGCGCCCCGAACAAGGAAGGCGGTCATCATGTCCATGGCGAAGCGCTGGGCATGGAAGAAATCGAAGCCACTCGCGAGAACCTCGGCTGGGCGCATGTGCCATTCGATATTCCTGACGAGATCTATGCCGGATGGGACGCCACCGAAGCGGGCGCCCAGGCCGAAGCTGCCTGGCAGGAAAAGTTCGATGCCTACAAGGCGGCTTTCCCCGAGGATGCGGCCGAGTTCGAGCGCCGCATGGCCAACGAGCTGCCCGCCAACTGGGAAGAATACGCCAACAAGTTCATTGCCGAAGTCAATGAAAAGGCGCCCACCCAGGCCAGCCGCATCTCCTCCAAGATGGCGCTCAACGGTTACTGCAAGGTGCTGCCGGAACTGCTTGGCGGCTCTGCCGACCTGACGCCCTCCAACAACACCTTCAGCGAGTGCAGCGTCAGCATCAATGACAACCATGGCTCGCGGGAAATGAACTTCCAGGGCAACTACATTTCCTACGGCGTGCGCGAGTTCGGCATGTCCGCCATCATGAACGGCGTCATCCTCCACGGTGGCCTGATTCCCTACGGCGGCACATTCCTGATGTTCTCGGAATACGCCCGCAACGCCTTGCGCATGGCCGCGCTGATGAAGATTCAGAGCATCTTCGTCTATACCCACGATTCCATCGGGCTGGGTGAAGACGGCCCCACTCACCAGCCGATCGAGCAGATCCCGACGCTGCGCATGATTCCCAACATGGCCGTCTGGCGCCCCTGCGATGCGGTCGAAACAGCGGTGGCGTGGAAAGCCGCGATCGAGCGCAAGAACGGCCCGACCTGCCTGGTCTTCTCGCGCCAGAATCTGGCGCACCAGACACGCAGCCAGGAACAGATCGACAACATCGCCAAGGGCGGCTACATCCTCAAGGATACAGAAGGCCAGCCCGACGTAATCGTCATCGCCACCGGCTCCGAAGTCGATCTGGCCATGAAGGCGGCCGAAGCCTCCGACAAGAAAGTACGCGTCGTCTCCATGCCGTCTGTCGATGCCTTCGAAGCCCAGGACGAGGCTTACAAGGAATCGGTACTGCCATCGGCTGTCACCGCACGGGTCGCGGTCGAAGCCGCCATCATGGACGGCTGGTGGAAATACGTCGGCTCCAAGGGCGCGGTCGTTGGCATGACCACCTTTGGCGAGTCGGCGCCGGCGCCGGAGCTGTTCGAATACTTCGGCTTTACCGTCGACAATGTCTGCAAGGCCATCGACAGCGTGGCCTGAGCCGGTTGACGCCCCGGAACCGGGGCGTCGCAGCTCACTTCGTTCCCCCTGTTTTCTGACCCTTAAGGAGAAAAAACCATGACTATCAAAGTTGGTATCAACGGCTTCGGTCGAATTGGCCGTATGGCATTCCGCGCGATTTCCGAGCACTTCGACGACATTCAGGTGGTCGGCATCAACGACCTGCTGGACAACGACTACCTCGCCTACATGCTCAAGTACGATTCGGTACACGGCAACTTCAAGGGCGACATTGCAGTCGATGGTGACACCATGATCGTCGACGGCAACAAAATCCGCCTGACAGCCGAACGTGACCCGGCCAACCTCGCCTGGGGTGACCTGGACGTCGATGTCGTCATCGAATCCACTGGCTTCTTCCTCACCGCCGAAAGTTGCCAGAAGCACCTCGACGCCGGTGCCAAGAAAGTCGTGCAAAGCGCCCCCTCCAAGGACGGCACACCGATGTTCGTCTACGGCGTCAACCACAACACCTATGACGGCCAGAGCATCGTCTCCGCTGCCTCCTGCACCACCAACTGCCTGGCGCCGGTCGCCAAGGTACTGAACGACACCTGGGGCATCAAGCGTGGCCTGATGACCACCGTCCACGCCGCCACGGCAACCCAGAAAACCGTTGACGGACCCTCGATGAAAGACTGGCGCGGTGGACGCGGCATCCTCGAAAACATCATCCCGTCCTCCACCGGTGCAGCCAAGGCGGTCGGCGTGGTACTGCCCGAACTGAACGGCAAACTGACCGGTATGGCCTTCCGCGTACCGACTTCGGATGTCTCGGTGGTCGATCTGACCGTCGAACTCAACAAGGACGCTGACTACAACGACATCTGCGCCGCCATGAAATCCGCCTCCGAGTCGGGCGACCTGGCCGGCGTACTCGACTACA
Organism: uncultured Thiotrichales bacterium; assembly: GCA_964613895.1. Classification (GTDB taxonomy): domain Bacteria; phylum Pseudomonadota; class Gammaproteobacteria; order UWMA-0217; family UWMA-0217; genus HyVt-560. The sequence continues at coordinate 22,229 of CAZTJP010000005.1, forward strand.
CCGAAGACAAGGTCGTCTCCACCGACTTCCGTGGCCGCACCACTCCGTCGATCTTCGACGCTGGCGCTGGCATCGCGCTGGATGGCACCTTCATCAAGGTCGTCTCCTGGTACGACAACGAGTACGGTTACACCTGCAACATGCTGCGCATGGTCCAGCACGTCGCCGGCTGATCGACCCTTTTGTCATCGAACCGGAAGGACCGGCGGCTCCCCGCCGGCTCTTCCGCCTTCAACCACTCAAGGAGTTTTTCCATGAGCATTATCAAAATGGCCGACCTGGACCTGTCCGGGAAACGCGTACTCATTCGCGAAGACCTCAACGTCCCCATCAAGGACGGCAAAGTCGCCTCCGACAAGCGCATTCGCGCCTCATTGCCGACCATCACCATGGCCGCTGATGCGGGCGCCCGCGTCATGCTGATGTCACACCTGGGCCGCCCGACCGAAGGTCAGCCCGCTGAAGAATTCTCACTCAAGCCCGTCGCTGACTACCTCACCGAAGCCCTCGGCAAGGAAGTACGCCTGATCACCGATTACCTCGAGCATGCTCCTGAAATGAATGACGGCGACGTCGTGCTGCTGGAGAACGTCCGTTTCAACGTCGGCGAAAAGGCCAACGACGATGCGCTGGCCAAAAAATACGCGTCGCTCTGTGATGTCTACGTCATGGACGCCTTCGGCACCGCACATCGTGCCCAGGCCTCCACCTATGGCGTCGGCATGTTCGCACCCACTGCTTGTGCCGGCCCGCTGCTGGCCGGAGAGCTCGATGCTCTGGGCAAGGCGCTCGACAACCCCGAACGGCCGATGGCAGCCATCGTCGGCGGCTCCAAAGTCTCCACCAAACTGACCGTACTCGACGCCCTCTCGCGCGTGGTGGACCAACTCATTCCCGGCGGCGGCATCGCCAACACCTTCATCGCCGCGGCGGGCTACAACGTCGGCAAATCACTCTACGAAGAAGACCTCATTCCGGAAGCCAAGCGCCTGATGGAAGCGGCGGCCGAGAAAGGCGGCGAGATTCCGGTTCCGACCGATGTCGTCGTCGGCAAGGAATTCTCCGAAGACGCCGAAGCCACCATCAAGAAAGTCGAAGACGTCGCCGATGATGACATGATCTTCGACATCGGCCCGGAAACCGCCGAACGCTTTGCCGACATGATGAAATCGGCCGGCACCATCGTCTGGAATGGCCCGGTGGGGGTATTCGAATTCGACCAGTTCTCCAAAGGCACCCAAGTGCTCGGCGAAGCCATCGCCGAATCCAATGCCTTCTCCATTGCCGGTGGTGGCGACACCCTGGCCGCCGTGGACAAATACGGGCTGGCCGATCGCATCTCGTACATCTCCACCGGCGGCGGCGCCTTCCTCGAGTTTCTCGAAGGCAAGAAGCTGCCCGCCGTGGCGATGCTCGAAGAACGCGCCTGATCGCCTGGAGGGACAGACAAATTAACGGAAAAGTCCCGGTTTGCTCGCACAACAAGCGCGGGCTCAGGCGAACCAAGATCGTCGCAACGCTGGGGCCGGCTACCGACAGTCCCAAGGCGATCAAAAAACTGCTCAAGGCGGGTGTCGATGTCGTGCGGATGAACTTCTCGCACGGCTCCGACGAGGAACACCGCGCACGCGCTCAGCGAGTGCGCGAAGCCTCCGAGGCTGCCGGTTGCGATGTCGCCATCCTTGGCGACCTGCAAGGCCCCAAGATTCGCACCCAGCGTTTCGTCAAAGGCACCGTCAAGCTCAAGGAAGGCGCCGAGTTCGTACTCGATCCCGCACGGGCGGAGGATGCCGGTGACAAGACCGGCGTCGGCATTACCTACCCACAACTGGCCGACGACGTCAAAGCTGGCGACGTCCTGTTACTGGACGATGGCCGTATCGTGCTCGAAGTCGAACGGGTCGAAAACGGCGCCATCCACACCCGCGTCGCCGTCGGCGGCAAGCTGTCCAACAACAAGGGCATCAACCTGCGCGGCGGCGGCCTCTCCACCGGCGCGCTCACCGACAAGGATCGCCACGACATCCGCCTGGCCGCCGAGATCGGCGTCGACTACCTGGCCGTCTCGTTTCCGCGCAGTGCGGACGACATCCACCAAGCGCGCGCCCTGCTGCACGAAGCAGGTGGCGAAGCCGGCATCGTCGCCAAGATCGAACGCGCCGAAGCGCTCGAAGTCATCGACGACATCATCGAAGCTTCCGACGTCATCATGATCGCCCGTGGCGACCTCGGCGTCGAAATTGGCGATGCTGAACTGCCAGCGGTGCAAAAACGCCTGATTCACGCCGCGCGCGTGGCCGACACCATCGTCATCACCGCCACGCAAATGATGGAATCGATGATCGAGAACCCGATTCCGACTCGCGCCGAAGTCTTCGACGTCGCCAACGCCGTGCTCGACGGCACCGACGCCGTCATGCTCTCGGGTGAAACCGCCGTGGGCAAATACCCGGTCAAGGTCGTCAAAGCGATGAACGAAATCTGCCGCGAAGCCGAAAAACAGCACAGCGCGACCCGCTCCGACCATCGTATCGACACCCGCTTCCACTACATCGACGAAGCGGTGGCGATGGCCGCCATGTACACCGCCAACCACCTCGGCGCACGGGCCATCGCCGCACTGACCGAATCGGGCGCCACCGCCAAATGGATGTCACGAATCAGCTCCGGGCTGCCCATCTACGCCATGACGCAGCACGAAAAAACCCGTCGGCGGGTCAAACTCTACCGCGGCGTCTACCCGGTAGACTTCCCCATACAGACCACCTCCCACGCCCGCGCCAACATCAAGGCCGTGGAGATCCTGCAAAAGCACAAAGTGGTCGAGGATGGCGACCTGGTGATCATCACCAAGGGGGACCTGATGGGCGACGGCGGCGGCACCAACGCCATGAAAATCGTCGAGGTGGGCAACCTCGTGCAACCCGTCGATTGAGGCGGGATAAGGAACAGATCACAGGGTTTTCTGAATCCTGCGGACAACTGATGTAGTATTTGCCGATATCCTCCGCCATTGCGGGGCACATCGGGAGTTTGAAGGGTTTCCATCGCAGCAACCGCCAGCGCGGCGCCAGCGACACGGAACATACTTTTTTATCAACCACTAAACCAGAGGAATCGTCATGGGTTTGATTTCTATGAGGCAGTTGCTGGATCACGCTGCCGAAAACGGCTACGGCATGCCAGCATTCAACGTCAACAACATGGAACAGGTACACGCCATCATGCAGGCGGCGGACGCGGTTGATTCGCCCGTCATCATGCAAGGCTCGGCCGGCGCGCGCGCCTATGCGGGCGAACCGTTTCTGCGCCACCTGATCGTCGCCGCCACCGAGATGTACCCCCACATCCCCATCGCCATGCACCAGGATCACGGCTCCGAACCCGCCGTCTGCGTCCGCTCCATCCAGTCCGGCTTCACCTCCGTCATGATGGACGGCTCCCTGATGCCCGACATGAAAACCCCGTCCACATTCGAATACAACGTCGAAGTCACCAAAAAAGTTGTCGAAATCGCCCACGCTGCCGGCGTCACCGTCGAAGGCGAACTTGGCTGCCTCGGCTCCCTCGAAACCGGTGAAATGGGCGAGGAAGACGGCCACGGCGCCGAAGGCAAGCTCGACATGGATCAACTGCTCACCGATGTCGAAGAAGCCGCCGAATTCGTCAAGGCCACCAATGTCGATGCGCTCGCCATCGCCATCGGCACCTCACACGGCGCCTACAAATTCACCAAACAGCCCACAGGCGACATCCTGCGGATCGACCGCATCAAGGAAATCCACGAACGCCTGCCCAACACCCACCTCGTCATGCACGGCTCATCCTCCGTACCGCAAGACTGGCTGGAAATCATCAACAACTACGGCGGCGACATGGGCCAGACCTACGGCGTCCCTGTCGAAGAAATCGTCGAAGGCATCAAGAACGGCGTCGCCAAAGTCAACATCGACACCGACCTGCGCATGGCCTCCACCGGCGCCATCCGCAAACACATGGCCGAAAACCCCGCCAACTTCGACCCGCGGAAATTCCTCAAGGAATCCACCAAAGCCATGATGGAAATCTGCAAAGCCCGCTACGAAGCCTTCGGCTCCGCAGGCCAAGCCTCCAAAATCAAGCCGGTCTCACTCGAAGCGATGTACAAACGCTACGAATCCGGCGAACTGGACCAGAAAGTCAGCTGAACAGCCTACCCAGGCAAAAAGGCGGCCAACAGGCCGCCTTTTTTATGGAAGCAGCGGAGGGCAGGAACGGGGTCAGGCTTGCGTTATTGCGTTATTGTCCCCAATTGAACCTACCTTGGCGGACATCCTCGCCATGGGGTGAGGCTAATAATGCAATAACGCAAGCCTGACCCCCTCTTGATTTTTAGGTGGTGAAGATGGGGCAGGGTAGTTGTGTTTGCAGGGTTTCGAGGTTGCCCAGGTTGGTGCGGTTGGGGTTGGGGGAGGGGATTTGGTTGAGTACGACGGCGCGCAGGTTGAGGCCGCGGTTGGTGATGGCTTCGGCGGTCAGCAGGGTGTGGTTGATGGCGCCGAGTCGGTCGGCGGCGACGAGCAGGATGTCGAATTGCAGCGCGGTGGCCAGGTCGGCATTCAGGCCGTCGTCGGCGATCGGAGAATAGAAGCCGCCGGCACCTTCGACAATGGTGAAGGCATTCGGGGTGGTCCGGCAGGCCTGAACCAGTTGTGCCAGTGTCAATGATCGGTTTTCAGCGGCGGCGGCCCGGGGTGGGGCGGCGGGCAAGCGAAACGGGTAGGGGCAGATGATGCGCGGATCGATGGATTGTCCGACGGCGTGCCAGTATTGCAAGGTATCGGCGCAGCCCTCGGGTGAGTCGGTTGTTTTGCAGCCGGTTTCGACAGGCTTACGGGGCTGGACGTCCACGCCTTTTGCATACAGCGATCGGGTCAGTCGGACGCCCAGCCAGGTTTTGCCGACGCCGGTATCGACGCCGGTGATGAACAGTCCGTTGCCCGTGGGCGTCACGGTGCGCTTTGGGCCGTTTGGTTTTGCTTGAGCAGAATTTCGACGCGACGGTTGGCGGCGCGACCGGCTTCGGTATCGTTGCTGGCGCGAGGCTCGGTTTCGCCCCGACCTTCGACGGTGATCCGGTTGTAATCGACGCCCTTGAGCGCCAGGTACGAGCTGACCGACTCGGCACGCCGCTCCGAAAGTTTCTGGTTGTAAGCCTCGGTACCGCGGCTGTCGGTATGGCCGATCACGCGCACGCTGGTCTGATTATATTTGCTGATGATGCTGGCGACCTTGTCGAGCGAGGGGTAGAAACTGGGTTTGAGCTTGGCGCTGTCGGTGTCGAAAGTCACCTCGCTGCTCAGGTTGAGTTTGATGGTATCGTCCTTGACGCGCTCCAGCTCGATCTTGCGTTGCGCTCGTTCCGCCGCCAGTTGGCGTTCCATCTCCTGCTGCTGCTTGTCCATATAGTGGCCAATGGCCGCGCCGG
>CAZTJP010000006.1:0-24949 GCA_964613895.1 uncultured Thiotrichales bacterium
TCAGTGCGCCGCATTGGGCGGCGGGGTCAGGCTTGCGTTATTGCGTTTTGGTGTTCTGGTGTTCTTTCGAACCCCTCGTCCCGGGACTGATCTCGTTTACGGGACGCCACATGGGGCGGTTGCAGTCATGACGCTGTGATATATCCGGGTTAGGGTGGATGCTGGTGCTTTCATCTTGTGGTTCCGTCCGGAGGGTGTAGTTGGGTTATCATCCGAATCATGATCGGTTTGCGACATATTCCCAATATCATTACGGTTTTTCGCCTGTTGTTGATTCCGCCGGTGGCTTACACGATTCTTCGTGGCCACTACGCGACAGCGTTCTGGCTGTTCGGTCTGGCGGGTGTCAGTGATGGTGCGGATGGTTTTCTTGCGCGCCGGTTCCATTGGCAGAGTGAGTTGGGGGCGACGCTGGATCCGATTGCGGACAAGACCTTGATGATCGTTTCCTTCTATTGCCTGTCATGGCAGGGCGTGGTGCCGTGGTGGCTGTTTTCGGTGGTGTTGTTGCGTGATCTGGTCATTGTTGGTGGGGCGATTGCGTATCAGTTCGTGACGCATGCCTTGAGGATGGAGCCAATCTTTCTGGGGAAGGTGAATACGCTGGTGCAGATCGTGATGATTCTGGCGTTGCTGCTGCATCTGTCTTACGGGATCGTGCCGGTTCACTGGGTGGATGTTCTGGCGGTGCTGTTGTTGCTGTCGACGCTGGCCAGTGGTTTGGCGTATGTGGTGATCTGGTTGAACAAGACTCGGGCGGCGTCCAGGTGATGTTGACGGATTCCCAGAAGTGGTTGGTGTTGGCGGTGGTTGCCGGTTTGGGCTGGCTGTTGTATCTGTTGTCGCCGGTGTTGACGCCGTTTTTGCTGGGCGCCTTGTTTGCGTATCTGGGGGATCCGCTGGTGGATCGGCTGGAGTCCTGGGGATTGTCGCGGACGGCGTCGGTGGTTGCGGTTTTCCTTGCGATGACGGTGCTCGTGGTGCTGTTGTTGCTGTTGTTGCTGCCGGTGGCGGAGCATCAGATGGTGATGCTGACCAAAGCATTGCCCGGCTATCTCGACTGGGCCAATGCGCATGTCCGTCCGTGGTTGATGGAAAAGACGGGATTGCCGCTGGAACAGCTGGATTTTTCTTTGCTGTCGCAGTTGTTGAAGGGCCATTGGTCTCAGGCTGGGGGAATGGCAGCGAATGTGCTTGTCTATGTTTCCCAGTCCGGGATGCGGTTTTTGGGTTGGGCAGCGAATCTGTTGCTGATTCCGGTGGTGACATTCTATTTGCTGAAGGATTGGGATGCGTTGGTGGCGCATCTCGATCATTTGTTGCCGCGGCGGATCGAGCCGGCGGTGGCGCATCTCGCTCGTGAGAGCAACGAGGTGTTGGGGGCATTTCTTCGCGGGCAGCTGATGGTGATGGTGAGTTTGGGCATCATCTACAGTGTGGGGCTGTGGCTGGCGGATGTTCAGTTTGCATTGCTGATTGGTATGTTGGCGGGCCTGGTCAGTTTTGTGCCGTATCTCGGGTTCATCGTCGGCGTAGCGGTGGCCAGCGCAGCGGTGTTGTTCCAGACCCATGAATTGTTCGATTTGTTGCCGGTGTTGTTGGTTTTCGGGGTGGGTCAGGCAATCGAAGGTATGGTGCTGACGCCACAACTGGTGGGTGACCGGATTGGCCTGCATCCGGTGATCGTGATTTTTGCTGTAGTTGCGGGGGCACAGTTGTTCGGCTTCGGTGGCATGCTGCTGGCGTTGCCGGTGGCGGCGGTGCTGGCGGTGGTGGTGCGGGATCTGCACCGCCGTTATCTCGACAGTGGCATCTATGGCTCAAAGGTGAAGGATGTGGCGGGCAAGGGTGAGTCAGCGTGAAGCAGTTGCCATTGCCCATCCGGCTCGACCAGCGGGCGAGTTTCGATAATTTCATCGTGGGCGACAATCGCCAGGCGCTGACGGCTTTGCGGCATCTGTCATCTCCGGATGGGGAGCCGCAAGTGTATCTCTGGGGTTCGGAGCCGGTGGGCAAGTCACATTTGCTGCAGGGCTTGTGTCTGCACGCGGTGAAGCTGGGGATGCCGGCCATGTTGCTGCCGCTTTCGTCCTTCGGGAGTCACGATCACGCTGTGCTGGAGAATCTGGAGCGATATTCGATCGTTTGTCTCGATGACATCGATCATGTCTGCGGACTGACCGGTTGGGCCGAGGCTTTGTTTCATTTGATCAATCGGTTGCGCCAGCAGGGGACGCGGCTGGTGTTGACCGCGCATGCGCCCCCGGACGGGCTCGAGACGCCGCTGCCGGATCTGGCGTCACGGCTCGCCTGGGGGCCGGTTTTTCGGCTCAGCCCGCTGCGGGATGATGATCTGATCCGTTTCGTGATACGGCGGGGTGAAGGTCAAGGGGTGACGATTCCACCAGAGGTGGTGGATTATCTGATCAAGTTCACTCGCCGTGATGTGATGGCGATGATCGAGTGGGTGGACCGGCTGGATCGGGAAGCGCTGGCACAGCAGCGCCGGGTAACCGTGCCGTTTGTCAGAACACTGGTCACCTCATCTGCCGGCCGGCGCCATCCGGGACATTAGTATCGTGCGTGACTGTTTGCATGACGTAGGATCCGGGCTGCGTACGTCCTGCATGGCGGACGATTGGAAACGTTTCAGGGAACGACGATGAAAGAGGGAACCCATGTTGTGGCTGCACCAGTGAGCCGTCCGGAGATCTGGACGCCGGGTGGACGTCGTCTGATCAAGATTCTGTCGTTCATTTTGATTCTGACCGTGGGGTTGCTGTTGCGCCTTAATCCGTTGTTCGACTGGTTGGCGCAACCGGTGTTTGCATTCTTCCAGGGCGAACCGCTGCTCAATACCTTCGATGGTTATTACTATCTGCGGCTGGCGAGAGATTTGCTGGAAGGCAGTTATGGCGCAGTGGATACCCTGCGTGCGGTGCCGCAGTTTCCGCCCATGCCGTTTCCACCACCGTTGTTGTCGGTGCTGGCGGCTGTGGTCACGGCGCTGACGCCGCTCAGTCTCAACTGGACCGGTGTGTTGTTGCCGGCGTTTCTGGGTGTGTTACTGGCTTTTCCGATGTACGGTCTGGGCAAGCATTTTGGCGGTACATTCATGGGCTTGTCGGCGGCGCTGGTTTCGATGGTGTCGCCTTATTACATTCAGCGCAGCGGCTTGGGGTGGTTCGATACGGATTGTCTGTTGGTGACGCTGGTAACGACGGCGACCTGGTGCTTTCTCAAATTCGCGGTGGTGAGCGGCCGGCAACGTTTCCTGTATCTTGCAGCCGGGTTGGCAACCTCGCTGGCGACGGTTTGGTGGTGGGATCAAACACCTCAAATCGCACTGTTGGTGACACTGTCGCCGCTGCTGGTTGCGTTGCTGTTGTACGAGCGACCGGCTGGTTCGGAATGGCGCTGGCTGGGGGGGATTCTGGGGCTGTATCTGCTCATCCTGATGAACTGGCTGGGGTGGCGGTTTCCGCTGGATATCGCGCATCAGGTGGTGATGCAGTTCGGCTACATCTCCAAACAGACGCAGGGTGATTTTCCCAATATTGGTGTCAGCGTGGCGGAGCAGGCCCGGCTGCCGTGGTTGGATATCGTCCGTCAGACGCTGGGCACTCCGCTGATTTTGTTGCTGGCGGTGATAGGGCTGATCTGGCTTTTTATCAGCCGTCCTAAAGATAGTGCGTTGCTGTTGGTACTGCTCGGTCTGTCGGGTCTGGGTCTGGTGTTCGCCGGTCGTTTCCTGATCTACGTGGCGCCAGTGGTGGGTCTGGGTATCGGCTACCTTGCCTCACGGATCTGGTACCTGGGTGGCGGTGGGCGGCCGCTGATGGTCTTGGTGGCGCCCGCACTGGTGGTCGCTGCGTCGATTCCCGGCTATCTGCAAATGCTGACAGTGCCGCGGTTTCCGCATGAATCGCCGGCGGTGGTGGCTGGGATGGATCGGATCAATCAGGATGTCGAGCCCGATGCCGTCATCTGGGCCTGGTGGGATCACGGTTATCCGCTCAACTACTGGGCACGTCGGGCAACGGTCAATGATGGCCAGGTCCATGGGGGTGAGCGCTCGGTCTACAATGCCTTGCCCTTGGTGACTTCGAGCGGGCGGTTGGCGGCCAATTTCATGCGTTTCTACGTGGCGCATGGCTTATCGGGTGTACATGCATTCTATGATGTTGCCGGTGGCCCGGTGAAAGGCTACGAATTGTTGCTGCGCGCCTTGCACAGCACACCCCTGGAGGCGGGTCATTTACTCGCCAGCGCAGGATTGAAAGATATCGACCGCTGGCTGCGTTTTCTGTTTCCGCAACAGACTCGCCCAATCTATCTGTTTCTCGACTGGCGGCTGACACGGATCAGTTACTGGTGGTACTGGCTCGGTTCCTGGGACAATGCCGAGCGTCAGGGGATACATCCGTATCATCATGTCTTTCTGGACGTTGAAGCGAAGCAAGGCGGCCTGAAGTCGCCGGCGGTTACGGTCGACCTGGAGGCGGGAACCGTGCTGCTCGATGGGCATTCATTGCCGATTCGTTCCTTCCATTCGGATTCGGACGAACTTGACTCGCGGGATTTCGGGCATCCCGGGGGCGTGAACGTGGATTATGGTTCTGAGAAACGGATGCTGGTGGTGAGTGACGGCTATTTCTCCAGGTCGGTATTCAACAAGCTGTTCACCTATGGTCAGACCGGGCAGCAACGCTATCTCGAGGTGGTGACGGATCAGTCGCCGGCTTTTCAGATCATTCGGGTATCCGCTGATCGCTATGTGCCCGGTAGCTGGCGGGGTCCGCAATGACCGAGGTCACTGTGGTGATCCCGGCGTACAATGAAGCGGCGGTGATCGGTCGCACGGTAGCGGAGATCCGGGCGTTGCACCCGGATTTCGAGGTGCTGGTGGTCGATGATGGCAGCAGCGACGATACTGCGCAGGTCGCAGCGCAGGCGGGCGCGCGTATCTATCGTCATCCGTACAATATCGGCAATGGCGCGGCGGTCAAGAATGGCATTCGTCAGGCGCGGGGCGAGTATGTCGTGTTGATGGATGGCGATGGTCAGCACCAGCCGGGGGATATCGCCCGCTTGCTGGCCTGGCGGAAGCAGTACGATCTGGTGGTTGGCGCACGTCGCGCCGGTAGCCAGGCCTCGATGGCGAGAGGGCTCGCCAATCGTATCTACAATTGGTTGGCCCGCTATGTGACACGTTTCCCCATCGAGGACCTCACCTCCGGTTTTCGCGTATTCCGGCGCGCGACGGTGATGCATTTTCTGTATCTGTTTCCGAATACCTTCTCTTATCCGACCACCAGTACGCTGGCTTACCTGCGTAGCGGGTTGACCTTGAGATACGTGCCCATCGATGCGCCTCGAAGAGTGGGCAAGAGCAAGATCCGGATCGTTCAGGACGGTATCCGTTTCCTGCTGTTGATTCTGAGGATTGCAACGCTGTATTCACCGTTACGGGTCTTCCTGCCGGTCAGCGCCCTGTTTTTCGCCACCGGCGTCAGCTATTACCTGTATACCTTCGTCGAGTACGGGCGTTTCACCAATATGTCGGCATTGCTGCTTTCCACCTCGGTGATGATATTTCTGCTGGGGCTGGTGTCGGAGCAGATCACTCAGGGACGGTATGAACGGATCGAATACTGACAAGCCCCGCTTGCTGGTGCTGACCTCAACGTTCCCTCGTTGGTCCGGGGATACAGGGCCGAGATTCGTCTACGATCTGTGCCGGCACCTGGCGCAGTATTTCGATGTGACGGTGCTGGCGCCCCACTGTGCTGGTGCTCAGCGGAAGGAATCGATGGCAGAAGGATTGCTGGTGAGGCGTTTTCGCTATGCTCCGCAGCCATTCGAGCGACTGGCCTATGAGGGTGGCATGCCCTCGAAACTGAAACGTTTCCCCGCCTACTGGCTATTGGTTCCGGTGATGCTGGCAGCCCAGTGGCTGGTGCTGGTCAGAATGCTACGGACAGGTCGGTATGTCGCGGTACACGCTCATTGGAGCATACCTCAAGGACTGGTTGCCGTATTGGCCCGTCCTTTCTCGCAACAACCTTTTCGCCTGGTATGCACGGCGCATGGTAGCGATTTGTACGGGTTCAACGGGGCGATTGGGCGCCGGGTCAAACGATATGTCTGGCGGTCGGTGGATCAGTTGGCTGTGGTCAGCGAGGCGATGGCGCGTGATGTCCAGGCCATTGCGTCGGATGTCACACCAAAGGTGGCGCCGATGGGGGTCGACCTGACGCATACCTTTGTCCCTTCAGGGTCGTCAGCACTGAGGTCTCGACAAGTTCTGTTCGTCGGCAGGCTGGTGGCAGGCAAAGGTCTGGAAGCGTTACTGTCTGCCTGGCCCATGGTACGGAAATCTTTCCCAGAGGCGAAACTTCTGATTGTCGGCGATGGTCCAAGACAGGCCGAGGTTGCGGCCAGGATCTCTGACGACGACACTGGCAGGGGAATCTCGCTCCAAGGCAGTGTGCCCCATGCCACATTGGCGCGGCTGTTGCAGGCATCGGCAGTGGTCGTGTTGCCTTTTACCGGCCATGAAGGTCTGGGTCTGGCGGTGATCGAAGCCATGGGTTGTGGTTGCCCGGTTGTTGTCGGTGACATACCTTCGGTGCATGAGTTGGTTGGTGATGGTGTGACAGGCTGGATCGTCGATGCGAAGGATTACACGGCGCTGGCTGGACGCGTCATGAAGCTGCTGGCGGAACCCGTGGAGGCCCGCTGCATGGGGGAACGGGCCCGGCGCAGCGTGCTGTCACGTTTCGACTGGCCGGTCGTCGCCCGTCGCTATCGCGACATATTGCAAGACCTGCCAGGCAGTTATCTGCGTGTGGATGCGACGGGTTTCTGAATCGCAGCGGTCAAAACGTGTCGTGCTTCCCCTGTGGGAGTGACGAATCCGGGTACACTGGGCCGGATTTTCGCCGGTGCTCCGGGAAGAGCAGTCGTGGTTTTGACTATACAAACCGACTTTCAATACAGAAGGTTGGAGGCTCTATCTCGTCAAACTCTGCGAGTTGGGCATTAAAGTTATGAATTGCCGGGAGATTTTATCTTCTATACTATTGAGACGGGCGGCAGGGAGCGAGATTCCTTCGATCCGGATGGTATATGGAGCGCAAAGCATCAATATCCTAGATACGAGGTCAGAAACAAGATGAATTCAGTCATCAGAACAACATTTCTCATGGTCGTCGCGCTTTGGCTGGTTGGGTGTGCAGGCAGGACTGGGATCAAGCACAGCAGTCCGGGTGCGGTTGCCGAGCAGGAAAGCCAGGTTTTCGTCAATCAGGATGCCGTCAAGGACTACCGTATCGGGGTCGATGACATCGTCAACGTCAGTGTCTGGAAGAATGAAGATCTGTCGGTCCAGGTGCCGGTGCGCCCCGATGGAAAGATTTCCGTGCCTCTGATCGGTGATGTCCATGTCGGCGGTGATACGCCCGCGCATGTGGCCGAAGTCATTGCCGGCAAATTGCGAAAATATCTTCGGGATCCCAAGGTGACGGTGATTCTGTCCGATCTTCGGAGTCATGCGTTTCTCTCTCGCGTACGCGTCACGGGCGCGGTTGAGAAGCCGGTTTCGTTGCCCTACCGGCCAGGGATGACTGTTCTCGATGCGGTACTGGAAGCTGGTGGTGTGACCAAGTTCGCCGCGGCGGATTCGACCAAGTTGTACCGACATAAACGGGATGCTTCAGGCTCGGATGAAGGGGGCACCGTGTTGCCAGTCAAGTTGAAGCGGATACTCAAGAAGGGAGACTTGAGCACCAACTATCCGTTGGCGCCCGGCGATGTCATTACCGTGCCGGAACGCTTTTTCTGAGCGCGGTTGCCTGATCAGGCGATCCGGGACAATGCATGCTGGCGAAGTTCGCCACGATACGTTTGAGGAAATGACCAAGAAGGATATATGCGGTATTCAGTAGAAACCGATTACAAGTTACTGGTGCGGAACCTGGTTCAGTACCGCTGGTTCGCCACCGTGATGTTTTCCGTGATTGCGCTGACGTTGGCAGCCATCGGGTTCTTCGTCCCCAAGACCTATACCTCTTCATCCACCTTGATCATGGGCGGGGAAACAGTGCTCGAACCCATACTTCAGGGTGGCGCCGTACCGGGAGGAGGAAACCAGACGGACTGGTCGGAGGTTGCCGAGGAGATTCTCTACAGCCGCAAGACGATCGAACAGCTGATGAAAAATCTGGGGTATATCGATGGCGCCATCAAAACCCAGAAAGATGAAATCCTGCTGAAACGGATCAAGGCGAACATCTCGGTCGATCTGACGGGCAATGACAAATACCTCCAGATCGGTTATTCCGATGAAGACCCAGCTGTCGCAAAACGGGTGGCGACGGAACTGACCCGAATATTCATTGCGGGTATCCATGGCTATCACACCAACGAAAGCGAAGAAGCGTTCGAGTTTCTCGACAGCCAGGTGAAGGCCTATCACAAGAAACTGGCGGACTCGGAAGAAAAGCTCAAGGAGTTCAAGACTTCACGCCTGAAAACCGGCGCCAGCTCCGAAAAGGAAGTATCCCGAAGACTCGACCGGCTGCAGGAAAGGCTGGATCAGGCAAAACTGGAGTTGCACGAAGCCATGATCGAAAAGGAATCGCTCGAACGTCAGCTCAGTGGCGAGGTGCGTTCCACGATCAACCTGACCACTCAGTCGAAATACATGAAGCGCTTGCAGGCGCTCAGAGACAAGCTGGCTGAACTGCGGCTCGTCTACCATGAGGAGTATCCCGATATCCAGGCGATCAAGTATCAGATCGAAGACCTTGAGCGGCAGATCGCCGAAGAACATGCCGGATCCGACAATATCGCGAGTGCCGAGGATGGTTTCAAGACCAACCCGGTCTACCAGGATCTGAAGCTGAAGCTGTCACGGGTTCGAACCCAGATTGCCACGCTCAACACCCGGATAGCGGAAACGGAAAAGAATATCGAAGAGGAGCGGCAAAAAGGCGGTGTGGTTCATTCCAGCGATGCACAGCTTGCCGAGCTGACCCGCGACTACGAAGTGAACAAGAAGCTCTATGAGGACTTGCTCAAGCGACGGGAAGCGGCACGGCTGTCCAAGGCGGTCGATGAACAGCACAAGGGGTTGAATGTCAAGATCTACGAGCCGGCCTTCTTGCCTCGTCTGCCTTCCGGCCTGCAGTTCATTCACTATGTTCTGCTGGGATTGGTGCTGGGGGTTCTGTTGCCCATCATCCTGATCTACATCTATCAGTTACTGGATTCTTCGGTGAAGTCACCGGATGCGATCCAGCGAAAATTGAAGGTGCCCGCACTTGGAATGGTGCCGGAAGTGTGCAACCAGGCTGAGACGAAGCGTCTGGCCAGGCGCGAGCGTCTTCGTCATTCTCTGGTGTATTTGACGTTTGCGGGAATTGCCATCATCGGCGTACTGAAATTATTGCGGGTTGACTAGAGGCTGTTGCCTGGCGAGGAACCGCAACGAGGAAATCCAATTATGTCCAGATCCAATATCGGTCGCGTTCTCGAAAAGATTCATGCGGACACCGCGTTGCGGGATGGCAACGGCGAACAGAATCATCCGCAACGGCAACGCCGGTTCGACTACGAAGATGGTGTCGTCAGTCGCAGTGTCGAGGCGCGGGAACAAATCCGGCGAATGCATCAGCCATTCGTGTTCACCAACGAGGAGATGGATGCCCGTCATCTCGTCCACGAAGGAGATGGCAATGCCGAAGTGTCGGCGCTGTTGAAAGAACTGCGCAACCAGATTACGCAAAGTCACCCGGGGCTGGGGGCTACGGTGCTGGTGACTTCGGTGGGGGCGGCCGAACAATCGTCCGTGCTTGCCCGCAACCTGGCGGCCGTGCTGGCGGCTGATGAGAATCACACCTCATTGTTGCTGGAACTATGGGATAACGATTCGCGTTTGACGGATGATGAACACCGCACGCCCGGCCTGTCCGAATTTATCGACAGTGATGACTTGTCGGTCGGTGATGTGATCGCACCTACCGGAATCCGACGGATGCGAACCGTCCCATTCGGTGGGGTCAGTTTTGTCAATGATGAATATCTGCGTGCTATCCGGTTGAGAATTCTGATCAAGGATGTAACGCGACGATGTCCTCGTGACCGTTTTGTCATTATCGATGCGCCTCCCATCGACCGTGTACTGGATGTTGCGTTGCTGAATGAATATGCCGATCAGATCATCGTCTGCCTGCCCTATGGCAAAGTGTCGATATCTGAGATCCGGAAAGGATTGGGGAAGCTCGAGCGTGACAAGTTGATGGGTACCGTTTTGTGTGGCGCACCGCGCCTGAAGGGATTTTTCGAACGTCTGGCGAAATAGTCCCGTTGGTGCCTCGAGAAGGGGGAGCGGGCGATGACCAAGAACAACCTATGAATCTTAAAATGTCTGCTGGATCAAAGAGAACAGTCCGTCCCGCAAGCGGTGGATCTGCCCGATTGTTTCTGAAGGCGGGCATCGCCTGTGTGCTGTCCATGGCCTTGCCGGGTATAGTCTCGGCAAAAGAATTCGTTCCGGTGTTTGGCGTCAATGTCGAATCGCATTCCAATGCGACACGGGGTAACAGCCAATCTCCCTTGCCCAAGCGTTCCGATACCATCGTTACGCCTTATATCGGCCTCAATTTCAGTGAGACAGTCGATAAGGTCAACGCGGAAATGGCTTTCCGGCTGGAACGACAGGTCTATACCGAAGGCTCGTTCGATGACCAGAATTTTTTGTCCATCGATGGCTTTCTGGACTATGAAGTGGTGCCTGGACGATTCATCTGGGCAACCGAAGATTCGGCCAGCACACGGCGCATCATTCTTCAGGATCCTGCGACGCCTGACAACCTGCAGACTTTCAACGTCTTCACCACCGGTCCGGATCTGTTCTTCACTCGCGGCGTCAATGAGATCATCGTCAAGGGACGAATTGGCGATGTGCACTACTCGGATCAGTTGGCTGACAACAATCGGCTCATCGGTTCAGTGGCGTTACGCCGTCCCGTCTCTGAAGTATCGACGGTCGGACTCAATGCTTCGGCATCCCTGATCCGTTTCCAGCAGGATTTTCAGGTCGATTACGATATCGTCTCATTGTTGACGCGATATGACCGGGAAACTCCGTGGGGCTCGATTGGCCTCGAGGGTGGCTACAATCTCATCGATTTCGAGAATGGCGTCAGTGACGAGGCACCGGTCATTCAGGGCTCACTGGTGGTGGGTGGCAAGGAAGGGAGCGCCAACAGCCTGACTTTTACCGCTTCCCAGAAGTTTTCCGATCCGGCGCTTGATGTTTTCGATCCGGCCTATACCCGGCTTTTCAACGTACAAGGTGTCGGTGTGGTCGATACGAACGAGAAAGCCGGTACCGGTGCCTCGCGCGAGCGTCGCGGCGAGGTGGCTTTCGAGCACTATGGTGATCTCTACGGTATCAAGTTGTTTGGCTATTATCAGGATCTGGATCGGCCGGTCGATCTTCAACAGTCTCAGTTGGACAAGGGGGCCGGCATCAACGCCGGGCTTGCCTTGAGCGAGAATGTGAACGTCTGGGCCAGTGCTTTGGCTTCCCGGTCGGATTTCGTCAATATCGAAGTGGGTAACGGTCTGGGAGCCGGTGAGCCGGTACACGTCGATGGCCGCAATGTGGCTGCCGGGATCAATTGGCAGGTGTGGCAAAACCTGACATTCGCCGCGGGCGTGCGCAGAGATCAGGAAAAGAGCAACAGTGTGCAGCGCCGCTTTACCGACGATATCGTGTTCATGAGCCTGCAATATCAAGGAGAATCCCAGCAACGGGAATAAGCTATGTATCTCGAACATTTCAATCTTGAAACGGACCCGTTCCGGTTGTCGCCGGATGCCAAGTTCTTCTATCCGAGCCTGTCGCATGCAACCGCCAAGGAGTACATGAACTATGTCCTCTGGAGCCGTGACAGCTTCGTGGTGATCACAGGCGATATCGGCACCGGCAAGACCACGCTGATCCAGAAGATGCTCGAAGACGCTGGCCCCAAGATCACCGTGGCGAAGATTCATCAGACCCAGCTGAATGAAATCGAGTTCATTCAGGCTTTACTGGATCAGTTTGGCATCAACCCGTTTCAAACGGATTCCAAAGTCGAATTGCTGAGCATGTTGAACGGGTTTTTGCAGCGCAAGTACGAAGAGGGTGAAACGGTCGTCGTGATCATCGACGAAGCGCAGAATCTCAAGCCACGCGTGCTCGAGGAGATCCGCTTGCTGTCGGGCTTCGATTCCAACCGGGAAAAGTTGCTGAATATCTTTCTGGTCGGCCAGTCCGAGTTGCGCGATACCCTGTTCTCTCCGCAGATGGAGCAGCTGTTCCAGCGTATCCGGCTGCGCTTTCATCTCGAGGGGCTGGGGTTCGATGAGGTTCGGTCGTATATCCGGCATCGTTTGGCGATTGCATCGGAGAAACGTTTCTACCCCTTGCCGGCTACCCGCAAGCTGGTGGAATTCCAGCCTTCGACCGAGCCGCTGGATTTGCCCACCTCGCTGTTTCCGGACGAGCTGATCGGCACGATCCTGAAATACACCGGCGGGATTCCCCGGTTGATCAATACACTCTGTGACACGGCGCTGTTGACTGCCTATGCCCGTGACAAGCGCCGGGTCGATGCCGACGACCTGGATGCGGCTATCGAAGAGCTGCAATGGATTCCCTACAACGAGCGTACGAGCTATCGGCAGAGCAGCAGCACACCAGCGATCGCCAAATACAAGCTCTATGTGCTCAAGGATGGGGTGACCATTTCGGTCGAGAATCTCACCAAGGACAAGATATTGGTTGGACGCAGCCATCTGAGCGATATCAAGATCGACCAGAAATCGGTCAGCGGCAAGCATTTCCAGCTGGTGCTGGGGCAGAAAGGCTATGTGGTTCAGGATCTTGGCAGCACCAATGGCACGCTCGTCAATGGCAGCCCGGTCAAAACCTGGGAACTCAGTGATGGCGATGTCATAGAAATTGGCCGTTACATGCTGAAGTACAAGGAAAATGAGTTGTCGGGTGGTGAAGACCAGGTTTACGATCTCAAGTCAGCCCAGAAACCGAAGCAGTCGCTGCTCGACAAGCTGAACCAGTAACCACCGGCGGCGTATGCATGGTCTGGTAGCGGAAACGCAGTCGAATCGGATTTGCAACATAGACCGCGACACACCAGTTTTGTAGAATCGCTCACATATTCGAGAGATCGGGCGGGATAGGCAGCTATCCCGCTTTTTGCATGCGCAATCAGGAGGTTGTCTTGAGCACACCCGCGTTACTCGCGCTCGAGGATGGTTCGGTATTTCATGGTGTTTCGATTGGTGCGACGGGTTCCACCGTCGGAGAGGTCGTTTTCAACACCGCGATGACCGGGTATCAGGAAATTCTCACGGACCCGTCCTACCGGCGCCAGATCGTGACCCTGACACATCCCCATATCGGCAATACCGGTGTCAACAGCGAGGATCAGGAGTCTACTAGTGTGCATGCGGCGGGATTGGTCATTCGCAATTTGCCCGTATTGCTCAGTAACTGGCGCAGTGAGTCCTCGCTACCGGACTATCTGCAGCAGCATGGCATCGTCGCCATCGCCGAGATCGATACCCGCCAGTTGACGCGCCTGCTGCGTGAGAAAGGCGCCCAGAACGGTTGCATCGTCGCCAGTGACTCGCCTGACGCATCCTGGGCTGTCGAGCGGGCTCGCGATTTTCCCGGTATCAAAGGCATGGATCTGGCGAGTGAAGTCACCGTGTCCGCGCCTTACGACTGGACCGAGGGCGTCTGGTCGATCCGTGCCGGCTTCGAGACGTTCGCTGCCGATGCGTTGCCTTTTCACGTCGTGGCGCTGGATTTCGGCATCAAGCACAATATTCTGAGGATGTTGGCGGCTCGGGGTTGCCGACTCACTGTCGTTCCGGCGACCACGACGGCGGCGGAAATCCGGTCACTCGATCCGGACGGCGTCTTCCTGTCGAATGGCCCCGGTGACCCGGAACCTTGTGACTATGCCATCGAGACCATCACCGATCTGGTCGATTCCGGCCTGCCGACTTTTGGTATCTGTCTCGGTCACCAGCTACTCGCGCTGGCCAGTGGCGCACGCACCGAAAAGATGAAATTCGGTCATCACGGTGCCAATCATCCGGTTCAGGATCTCGATTCCGGGCGAGTGATGATCACTAGCCAGAACCATGGTTTCGCTGTTTCGCGCGAGCATCTGCCGGACAACCTGAGGGTGACGCATGTCTCATTGTTCGATCAGTCGTTGCAGGGGATTGCGCGAACCGACCGACCGGCCTTCAGCTTCCAGGGCCACCCGGAAGCGAGTCCCGGGCCGCACGATGTCGCGCCACTGTTCGACCATTTCATCGACCTGATCAAGGCCCACGCGGCGTAACCGATATGCCAAAACGAACCGATATCAACAGCATCCTGATCGTTGGCGCCGGGCCGATCGTCATCGGACAGGCCTGCGAATTCGATTATTCCGGCGCCCAAGCCTGCAAGGCCCTGCGCGAGGAGGGCTACCGGGTGATCCTGGTCAACTCCAATCCGGCCACGATCATGACCGATCCCGACACAGCCGATGCCGTATACATCGAGCCGGTGACGCCGGATGTGGTGGAGAAGATCATCGCCCGTGAAAAGCCGGACGCGCTGCTGCCGACGATGGGTGGACAAACCGGACTCAACTGCGCGCTGGACCTGGTGCGCAACGGTGTGCTCGACAAATATGGCGTGGAATTGATTGGTGCCAGCGCGGATGCGATCGACATGGCCGAAGACCGGGAACGTTTCCGTCAGGCCATGGAAGAGATCGGGCTGGAATCTGCCCGCGCCGCCATCGCCCACTCACTGGAGGAAGCGCTCGAGGCGCAAGAATCACTCGGTTATCCGACCGTCATCCGCCCGTCGTTCACGCTTGGTGGCAGTGGTGGCGGCATTGCCTACAACCGGGAAGAGTTCATCGATATCGTCGGTCGCGGACTCGATCTTTCTCCGACCACCGAAGTACTGCTGGAAGAGTCCTTGCTCGGCTGGAAGGAATACGAAATGGAGGTTGTTCGCGACAGCAAGGACAACTGCATCATCGTCTGCTCGATCGAGAACCTCGATCCGATGGGCATCCACACCGGCGACTCCATCACCATTGCGCCGGCCCAGACGCTGACCGACAAGGAATATCAGATTCTGCGAGATGCCTCGATTGCCGTGCTCCGCAAGATCGGCGTCGATACCGGCGGCTCCAACGTCCAGTTCGCACTCAATCCCGAAAACGGCCGGCTGGTCATCATCGAAATGAATCCCCGCGTGTCGCGCTCCTCGGCACTGGCATCGAAGGCTACCGGATTTCCGATTGCCAAGGTCGCGGCCAAACTCGCCGTTGGACTGACACTGGACGAACTGCGCAACGATATCACTGGCGGAGCCACGCCGGCGTCGTTCGAGCCCGCCATCGACTATATCGTGACCAAGATTCCACGTTTTACGTTCGAGAAATTCCCCCAGGCGGAGGCCCGGCTCGGCACCCAGATGAAATCGGTGGGCGAGGTCATGGCGATCGGGCGAACCTTCCAGGAGTCGCTGCAAAAGGCCATGCGCGGACTGGAAGTGGACTCGGATGGTTTCGAACCCCAGTTCGAATCCGGACAGGTCGATATGCAAGCACTACGGCATGAACTGGTCAAGGCCGGACCGCGCCGGCTCTGGTATCTCGGTGATGCGTTTCGTGCCGGCATGAGCCTCGATGAAATCTTTGCATTGACCCGAATCGATCGCTGGTTTCTGGCGCAGATCGGCGACATCATCGCATCGGAGCAGGCGCTGGCGGACAAGTCGCTGTCGGGGCTCGATGCGGTGCGTTTGCGGGCGCTCAAACGCCAGGGTTTTTCCGATCGGCGCCTGGCGGCCTTGCTTGGAGAGACCGAGGCGCGGGTTCGGAAGGCGCGTCACGAGCAGGGTATTCGCCCGGTTTTCAAACGCGTCGATACCTGCGCGGCCGAATTCTCGACCCGTACCGCCTATCTGTATTCGACCTACGAGGAAGAATGCGAAGCCGAACCCACCGAGCGCAAGAAAATCATGGTGCTCGGCGGTGGGCCCAATCGTATCGGTCAGGGCATCGAATTCGATTACTGCTGCGTGCATGCCGCGCTGGCGCTGCATGAGGATGGCTACGAGACCATCATGGTCAATTGCAATCCCGAAACGGTTTCGACCGACTACGATACCTCCGATCGGTTGTACTTCGAACCGCTGACGCTGGAAGATGTGTTGGAGATCATCGCGGTAGAGAAACCGCACGGACTGATCGTCCAGTATGGCGGGCAGACACCGTTGAAACTGGCCCGGGATCTGGAAGCTGCCGGCGCTCCCATTCTTGGCACCAGCCCAGATTCGATCGACCTGGCCGAAGACCGTGAACGCTTTCAGCGCATGATCCAGGATCTGGGGCTGTTGCAGCCACCCAACCGGCTGGCGCGTTCTGCGGATGAAGCCGTCGAACAGGCGGCAGAGATCGGCTATCCACTGGTCGTGCGGCCGTCCTATGTACTTGGCGGGCGTGCGATGGAGATCGTGCACGATGCTGCTGATCTGAAACGCTACATGCGTGAAGCGGTACGGGTATCCAACGACGCGCCGGTATTGCTCGACCGGTTTCTCAATGATGCCATCGAGGTCGATGTCGATGCCGTCTGTGATGGCCGGGATGTCTTCGTGGCCGGCATCATGCAACACATCGAGGAGGCTGGCGTGCACTCCGGTGATTCGGCCTGCTCGCTGCCGCCGCACAGTCTCGACCAGAAGCTCCAGGCACGGCTGCGCGAACAGGTGATACAACTGGCTGGCGCACTCGACGTGGTGGGTCTGATGAATACCCAGTTCGCCATTCAGGGCGACCAGATCTATCTGCTGGAAGTCAATCCGCGCGCCTCGCGCACCATTCCCTATGTCTCCAAGGCGATCGGCGCGCCGGTGGCCAAGATCGGCGCCCGATGCATGGTCGGTCAGAGCCTGGCCGAACAGCAGGCGCCACGAGATATCCAGCCTGACTACTATTCCGTCAAGGAAGCCGTTTTTCCCTTCAATAAGTTCCAGGGCGTCGATCCGGTACTGGGGCCGGAGATGAAATCCACTGGCGAAGTCATGGGAGTGGGACGTACCTTTGCCGAAGCCTATCTCAAATCCCAGTTGGCGGCGGGTTCCGAACTGCATCGCGGTGGCAAGGCATTCATCAGCGTTCGCAAGGTGGATCGCCCGCTGGCGGTCGAAGTCGCCCGTCGCTTGTTGAAGCTGGGTTTTACCATCGCTGCCACCCGCGGTACCGCCGGGGCGTTGAGTGCTGCGGATATCGACTGCGAGGTGGTCAACAAGGTCACCCAGGGAAGGCCGCATATCGTCGATCGAATCATCAGTGGCGAAATCGATCTGATCGTCAATACCACTGAAGGCAAGCAAGCTCTGGCAGATTCGTTTACCATTCGCCGCGAGGCACTGAACCATCGCGTAGCCTATGTCACCACCATGGCGGCAGCCCTGGCGACCTGCGATGCGTTGAGTTTTGACCAGGATATCGATGTGTACCGTTTGCAAACGTTGCATGAGGAGTTTTCCAGATGACCAAGGAACCCCTGACTGTCGAGGGTGCGGAAGCACTCAAGCAGGAACTGAACCGATTGAAGACTGAAGATCGTCCGGCAGTGATCAAGGCCATTGCGGAGGCGCGTGAGCATGGTGATCTCAAGGAAAACGCCGAGTATCACGCTGCCCGCGAACAACAGGGATTCATCGAGGGGCGGATCAAGGATATCGAGGCCAAGCTGGCCAATGCCCAGATCATCGATGTCACGACCTTGCCGAACAATGGCCGCGTGGTGTTCGGCGCCACGGTCGATCTGGTATCGCTCGAAGACGAGCGTGAACTGACCTACAAGATCGTCGGCTTCGACGAAGCCGATATCGAACAGGGCAAGATATCCTATTCGTCGCCGATAGCGCGTGCGCTGATCGGCAAGGAAGAGGGCGATGTCGCGGAAGTCAAGGCGCCTGGAGGCGTAGTGGAATACGAAATCATCAGCGTGCGTTACGAATAGGCGTGGCTGAACAGCCTGTCGGTCACCGCGGCAATTCGATTTTCGGATGTTCGGGATGTTTTCGGTACAGCAGCGCCACGCCTCCTGTCTGGGCAACCAGATCGGCGTGGGTGCTGTCATGCAGCGAACGGATCAGCCGGTCTCGATCCTGGCGGTCATCGGCGCGAATTCTCACCTTGATCAGTTCGTGCGCCGTCAGCGCCTCTTCGGTGGCTGCGATGACTGTCGGCTTGAGACCTTCCCCGGCGATGTAGACGACCGGACGGAGCTGATGGCCCAGTTTTCTCAAGTGTTTCTTCTGTTTCGCATTGAGTGACATCGAACAGGGTTCCCGGCAGGTGAAAATGTAGCGGTAACGGTACCGGCAGTCATGGCAAAAAGCAAAAGCAGCCAGCGCTGGCTCGAGGCGCACGAGCAGGATGCATTCGTTCAGCGTGCGCGCAGCGAGGGCTGGCGGGGCCGGGCGGTGTTCAAATTGCAGGAACTCGATGCACGCTATCGGCTGATCCGTCCTGGCATGACCGTACTCGATCTGGGTGCCGCGCCCGGCAGCTGGTGTGAGTACCTGTCGCGGCAGCTGGCTGGCCGTGGCCGAATCGTGGCGACCGATATTCTTGCCATGGACCCGATCGAGGGGGTGGTCTTCTTCCAGGGCGATTTTCGCGAAACTGCGGTGCTGGAGGAAATCCTGACCTGTCTCGGGGAATCGAAAGCGGACCTTGTGATTTCCGATATGGCCCCAAACATGAGTGGTATGGCCAGCGTCGATATGCCAGCGGCGATGTATCTGGCGGAACTGGCGATGGACATGGCCGGTCGGACCTTGAAACCCGGTGGCGATTTTCTCGTCAAGCTGTTCCAGGGCGAGGGGTTCGATAATTTTGTTGCGGAACTGCGGTGCCACTATGATTCTGTGATCGTGCGCAAACCCCGGGCTTCCCGTCCTCACAGCCGCGAAGTGTATGCATTGGCGAGAGGGCACAAACTGTAGTATGTTGCGGAGTAACGATTCCTAGAGGAATGTGAAATTGAATGATCTTGTGAAAAACCTCCTGCTCTGGGTGGTCATAGCCGTCGTTCTGATGTCGGTTTTTCAGGGCTTCAACCAGCCGACCACGCCCCGGTCGGCGCTGTCCTATTCGCGTTTCATCGACGAAGTCCGGAATGGCCGGATCAAAACCGTGCATATCGATGGCCGCAAGGTCCAGGGTATCACCGTCAACGGCGAAAAGTTCACGACCTATAGCCCGAACGATCCGCAAATGGTCAACGACCTGCTGGCGAACCATGTCGAGATCCAGGCCAGTCCGCCGCAGCAACGCTCACTGTTGCTCGATATCCTGATCTCCTGGTTCCCGATGCTGTTGCTGATCGGCGTGTGGGTATTCTTCCTGCGGCAGATGCAGGGTGGCGGCGGAGGCCGTGGCGCCATGTCCTTTGGCAAGAGCAAGGCCCAGTTGATGGGAGAGGACCAGATCAAGGTCACGTTCCACGATGTTGCTGGCTGCGAGGAGGCCAAGCAGGAAGTCGCCGAATTGGTGGAGTTCCTGCGCGATCCCGGCAAGTTCCAGAAGCTGGGTGGACAGATCCCGCGCGGTATTTTGCTGGTTGGCTCACCCGGTACCGGCAAGACCCTGTTGGCCAAGGCCATTGCCGGCGAGGCCAAGGTGCCGTTTTTCAGCATCTCGGGTTCCGATTTCGTCGAAATGTTCGTCGGTGTTGGTGCCTCGCGTGTTCGCGACATGTTCGATCAGGCCAAGAAACATTCTCCGTGCATCATCTTCATCGATGAGATCGATGCGGTTGGACGTCATCGCGGCGCCGGGCTCGGCGGGGGGCATGATGAACGCGAACAGACGCTGAACCAGTTGCTGGTGGAAATGGATGGCTTCGATGGCAAGGAAGGCATCATCGTCATCGCTGCCACCAACCGGCCGGATGTGCTCGATCCCGCGCTGCTGCGGCCGGGGCGGTTCGATCGTCAGGTCGTGGTGCCGCTGCCGGATATCCGTGGGCGGGAGCAGATTCTGAAAGTGCATATGCGCAAGGTACCTTTGGGTGAGGATGTCCGTCCCGAAGTGATCGCACGCGGTACACCGGGCTTCTCTGGCGCGGATCTGGCCAACTTGGTCAACGAGGCAGCACTGTTCGCGGCTCGCTCCGACAAGAAAACCGTTGACATGGCCGATTTCGAGAAAGCCAAGGACAAGGTGATGATGGGCGCCGAGCGCAAGTCCATGGTCATGAGCGACGACGAGAAGAAGCTCACTGCTTATCATGAGGCGGGCCATGCCATCGTTGGGCGCAGCGTGCCCGATCACGATCCGGTCTACAAGGTCAGTATCATTCCGCGGGGACGCGCGTTGGGCGTCACCATGTTCCTGCCGGAAGAGGATCGCTATAGCCACAGCAAGCAACATCTGGAGAGCCAGTTGTCCAGTCTCTTCGGCGGACGGATTGCGGAAGAACTGGTGTTCGGCGTGGAAAAGGTCACTACCGGCGCTTCCAACGACATCGAGCGCGCCACCGAGATCGCGCGCAACATGGTGACGCGCTGGGGGCTGTCGGATAGGCTCGGACCGTTGTCCTACAGCGATGAGGAGGGCGAGGTCTTCCTCGGTCGTTCGGTCACCCAGCACAAGAACATCTCCGATGAGACGGCAAACATCATCGATGAGGAGGTTCGGCGGGTCATCGACCGGAATTATGATCGCGCCAAGCGCATCCTCGAGGAGAATATCGACAAGTTGCATCTGATGGCCGAGGCACTGATCAAATACGAAACGATCGATGCGGAACAGATCGACGCCATCATGGAAGGCCGCAAGCCGGGGCCACCGGCTGATTGGACCGATGACGGCAAGGATGACATGCCATCACCACCACCCTCTCCGGCAGTGGATGATGCTTCCTCCGACAAGAAGAGCGGCCCGATTGGAGGACCTGCTTCGGAAGTTTGAATTTGTACCGTGTCGATTGATTGAAGACCCCGAAAGGGGTCTTTTCGTTGAGGTCAAGCTCATGTCCGACTCTCCTCCAGCCCGGCTCCCTGAACGACCCTCCGCTGCGGCCACCGACACGGACGCCGCCCAGATCGAACCGGCTAAGAAACCACCTTCGGCAAACCCTGTCATGGCGTTGTTTCGCCGCGACAATGAAAGCGCGTCCGATCCAGCCGATTCCCACCCCTCGGGTTCCGGTGAACATCGCTTGCCCTGCGTGATGGGGATCGTCAATGTGACCCCGGATTCATTTTCGGATGGTGGCCTCGCCAGTACCCCTGATGCGGCGTTGCGTCATGCCCGGCGACTGGTCGAAGCAGGCGCGGATATGCTCGATGTCGGCGGCGAGTCGACGCGACCAGGCGCACCCGCCGTTGCGGTCGATGTCGAACTCGAACGCGTGATTCCGGTCATCGAACGCCTGGCAAGCGAACTAAATACGCCGATTTCAGTCGATACCCATAAACCGGAAGTGATGCGGGCTGCCGTGTCTGCCGGCGCGGCAATGATCAATGATGTCAACGCCTTGCGGACGCCTGGTGCGCTTGAGGCAGCCGCTGGACTGAATGTGCCGGTTTGCCTGATGCACATGCAGGGCGACCCGCGCACAATGCAACGCAATCCGCAGTATCGCGATGTCGTTGACGATATCATTGCGTTTCTTGGTGACAGGGCGCAAGCCGCCATTCGAGCGGGAATCGATCCGGACATGCTGCTGATCGACCCGGGATTCGGTTTTGGCAAGACGGTTCAACAGAATTTCCGGATATTGCGGGAACTGGGCCGGTTCAAGTCGCTCGGTTTTCCCATTTTGGTGGGGATGTCGAGAAAGTCGATGATCGGCAAATTGCTGGATCTGCCCGTGTCACAGCGAATGACGCCCAGCGTGGTTCTGGCTGCGCTGGCCATGGAGCGTGGGGCCGATGTCCTGCGGGTGCACGATGTCGCCGAGACCCGGCAGGCGCTCAGGCTTGTGGCGCAGATATTGTGAGTCGCCGGGCTAAAATGGATTGACCGCGATCGAGACCCGGTGAAGATATCCGGGAACAGGGAGTTAAGAGCAGAGGTACCGATGAGTCGAAAATATTTTGGAACGGATGGCATTCGTGCCCGGGTCGGGCAGCCTTCGATGTCCCCAGAATTCGTACTGAAACTGGGATGGGCGGCAGGCAAGGTGCTGGCCAACGGGCATCAAAGTCTCGTATTGATCGGCAAGGATACGCGGATTTCGGGCTATATGCTGGAATCATCGTTGCAGGCCGGGTTGTCTGCCGCGGGTGTGGATATTCGGCTGGTAGGGCCGATGCCGACGCCAGCCATTGCCTATTTGACCCGTACCTTGCGTGCCTCGGCGGGGATCGTCATCAGTGCTTCTCACAACCCGTACTATGACAACGGATTGAAGTTCTTTTCCGGCGATGGATTGAAGTTGCCGGATAGCGTCGAGATGGAGATCGAACAGCAGATGGAGCATCCACTGGAAGTGGTCAGTTCCGATAAACTGGGCAAGGCGGAGCGGATCCTCGACGCCACTGGCCGATACATCGAATTCTGCAAGAGCACCATACCGACCGCCGATGCATTGCATGGGCTGAAGATCGTGGTCGATTGCGCCAATGGCGCGACCTATGGCAGCGCACCAGCGGTTTTTCAGGAACTGGGAGCCGATGTGATCACGATCGGTGCGTCGCCCGACGGTCTGAACATCAATCGCGACTGCGGTGCCACCGCGCCCCAGCGGCTGCGTGATGCGGTATTGAGCAACAAGGCCGATCTGGGAATTGCGCTCGACGGTGATGGCGACCGTCTGATCATGGCGGATCACAAAGGCGAGATCGTGGACGGTGACGAGGCCTTGTTCATCATCGCGGAAGAATGGCACCGTGAAGGTCGCCTGAAAGGGGGCGTGGTCGGCACGCTGATGAGCAACCTGGGGCTCGAGCTGGGCCTCGAACGTTGCGGCATTCCTTTCGAACGCGCCAAGGTTGGCGACCGTTATGTCATGGAGCGCCTCAAGGCGCAGGGTTGGCGTCTCGGTGGTGAATCTTCCGGGCATATCATCTGTCTGGATCGGACCACGACGGGAGACGGGATCGTCGCGGCTTTGCAGGTATTGCATGTCATGGTGAATTCGGGGCGTTCGCTGCATGAATTGAAGCAGGGGATGACCAAGCTCCCTCAGACGCTGGTGAATGTGCCGCTGGAGAACCGTATCGACCTCGACAGCAGTACCCGGATTCGGGAGGCCGTCCAGGATGTCGAATCGAACCTGCGGGATCGGGGGCGGGTGTTGTTACGACCTTCCGGAACCGAGCCATTGATTCGTGTCATGGTTGAAGGGGAAGATCTGGGACAGGTCAAGCATTACGCGGAACAGATCGCGGATGCCGTCAGGGAAGCGGCGGTGGCGTAATCCATCATGCTTCCAGTGGATGGCGCTCGAGGAAATCGCACAGCGGTTTCCCGGCCAGTTGGTAGCGCCAGCCATGCAGGATCGGGCTATCCGCTTGCGGATCTTCCGCCAGTGCTTCGAGGTCCTTGCGCGTGGCGATCAGTGACGGTGAGATGTTTGCGCGCGTGGCGATGTCAGTGACAATTTTCCTCAGGGCCTTGTAGCGGCGAAGGGTCTCCGGAGAAGGCCGTTGGTTGACGGGTTCCTGTGGCCATTGCGCTGGCGCCAGGGTTTTGCCGCGTTCGATCGCGCGCAGAATGGCATTTCCATGGCGGGTAATCAGGGCGGGCTTCAGTCCGGAAATCCGGTTCAGGTCGGTATCGCGGCTGATATCAGCCATGGCGATTTGGACGATGAGTTCATCCCCCAGTATCCAGCGCCGGGGCAGGTTCCGTTCCCGGGCGGTGGTTTCCCGCCAGCTGAGCAGTTCCCGTGCGATCGCCCGTTGCACACCGTGAAGTTCCTGTTGCCCCTTCAAACGGTTCAGCAACCGGTCGGCATCGATATCCTGATCTGACTTGCTGCCAAGAGATTCGGTGATCTCCCACATCCAGTCGAGCCGGCCCCGCTGTTTCAATTCGTTGGCAAGTGACTCATATATGGCGCCGAGATAGCGCACATCATCGGCTGCATATTGCAATTGTTCCTTGCTGATCGGGCGTTTGAGCCAGTTGGTGCGGGTCTGCGATTTGCTCAACTGGATGCCTGTCTGGCCTTCCACCAGAGCGGCGTAACTGAGCTGATCTCCCTGGCCGAGCAACTGGAGTGCAATCTGGGTATCGAACAGCGGTCGCACGGGTTGATCGCCGAGGCAGCCAAGCAGTTCCAGATCCTGCCCGGCGGCGTGAAAGACCTTGACCACGTTCGGGTTCGAAAGCAGGGCAAATAACGGATCGAGTTGATCGAATGCCAGCGGGTCGATACAAGCGATCTCGGTGGCTGTGGCGATCTGGATCAGGCCGGCCTGCGGGTAGTAGGTTTTCTCCCGAACGAATTCGGTGTCGACAGCGAGCCAGGGATGGGAGGCTGCGCGTCGAAGCAGATCATTCAGCGCAGCGGATGAGTCGATCCATTGAATATCAGTAGCATTCACCAAGGTTTCCTGATGGAGGGATTGGTCCCGGGCCATGAAGCATAGCATTTCGTCACTACTTAGCCCGGATTTCTCACAGGGTCGCGTAGCGAGGCTGCTCAAGATGGTGTGATGGCTGGCGTTCGCGACCGAGGGCCGCGCAGGCGTAGTCGACACGACGTCGAGCCGCCCGACCGAGTGAACGCCAGTCAGCGCACTGCATTGGGCTGCCGCAGCCGTGATTCTGTGAGAAATTCGGGTTAGCTCATCACTGAGCCGTTACAGTTCTGT
>CAZTJP010000007.1:0-12847 GCA_964613895.1 uncultured Thiotrichales bacterium
GAGATAGCACGGGCCTTGACTGCTCAAACTGCTGCCTAACCCGAATTTCTCACAGAGGCACGACTGCGACCGCCCGATGCGGGAATGTGAGTTACGCCTGTCAATGACCACTTTCCAACACGGAGATGACGGGTTTCAATGGTGAGCCGAGTCGTTACTGTCAATCTTTCTCGCTGTCGATGATATGTTGATCGCGCGCCTGTTTCGCTCGAGAGAAAATCCCTTCGAGCAGCGCTGAATCTCCCGCCTCGATGGCCTTGCGCAACTCAGAGAGATCCTGCTGGTAATCATCCAGAGCCGCCAGAATGGCGTCCCGATTGTGCAGGCAGATATCCCGCCACATTACCGGGTCACTGGAGGCGATTCGTGTGAAATCCCGAAACCCGCCGGCAGCATAACGAAAAATCGCTTCCGAGGACTGCTGTCGGGCAAGACTGTCCACCAGACCAAAAGCGAGCATGTGGGGCAAATGGCTGGTCAATGCCAGTACACGGTCATGATGATGGACATCCATACACTCAACTTTCGCACCCGCCGCCGTCCACATTTCACGCACCTGCTGAACCGCAGCCTCCGAGGTCACCTCCACCGGCGTCAGAATCACCCGCCGGTGACGGAAAAGCCCCGCCAGCGCCGCCTCCGCACCACTGTTTTCGGTGCCCGCGATCGGGTGTCCCGGCACAAAGCTGGGCGGCAACCCACCAAAAGCCTCACCAACCTGCTCGACGATATCGCCCTTGACGCTGCCCACATCGGTCACGACCGCGCCAGGTTTCAACCGCCCTTTCAACTGCCGGGCAACCTGGCCAACGGCGCCGACAGGCACCGAGAGCACCACCATATCAGCATCACTCACCGCAGCCGGAATATCCTGCTCTGCCCGGTCGATGATGCCGCGCCGCAGTGCGATGTCGAGATTGTCCGGGTTGCGGCCCACGCCCGTGACGAAACGACAATGGCCCGCCTCGCGCAAGGCCAGCGCCAGCGATCCACCAATCAAGCCCACGCCAATGATTGCCAGCTTCTCGATCATCGGCGATCACAGCACCTTTTTCAGCGCCTCGAGAAAAAATGCATTCTCCTCGGGCAAACCGATGGTCACGCGCAAATACTGCGGCATGCCGTAGTTGGCCACCGGCCGGACAATGACACCCTCACGCAGCAAGGCGTCGAACAATGGCGCCGCATCACGGCCCATATCGATGCTGAGAAAGTTGCCGACCGATGGAATATAGCGCAACCCGAGCGCTTCACAACCTGCGACCAGTTGCCGCATACCCTGGAGATTGTTCTCGACACTTTTTGCCACGTGTCCCGTGTCACCAAGAGCCGCCACAGCCGCCGCCTGCGCCGCACTGTTGACATTGAATGGGTGACGCACCCTGCTGATGAGACCTGCCAGCGCCGCGGACGCGACACCATATCCGACACGCAATCCGGCCAGGCCATGAATCTTGGAAAATGTTCGCGTCACGATCAGATTGGGAAACTCCGACAACCAGCGCAGTCCATCGGGAAATTCCGGCTCGGAGACATACTCGGTATAGGCCTCGTCGAGCACCACGATGACGTCCTCCGGCAAGCCCGAGAGGAACGCCTTGAGCGCGCCGCGCGGTAACCATGTTCCGGTCGGATTATTGGGGTTGGCAATGAATACGACACGGGTATTTTCATCCACCCTATCGGCCATCGCTGTCAGATCGTGCCCCAGTGGTGAATCCGGATGGTCCGCCGGCAGCGCTGGCGCCACTTTCGACTCGGCACCGCAGGCCTGAGTATAAATCGCATACATTGCAAACGCATGCGCTGAGTAGACGGCGTTGACGCCATGGCGCAGGAAACTGCGGGCCACCATGTCGATGACATCACTCGAACCACTGCCCAGCACCAATTGTTGCGGCGCGACACCGAGCTGCTGCGCCAATGCCTGGCGCAGACGATAACCGTCATCATCAGGATAGAGATGAATATCACCCAGCGCCCCCGCAGCGGCCTCGACAGCCTTGCCGGAGGCCCCGAGTGGATTCTCGTTGGAAGCCAGCTTGACGATATGCGACAGCCCCAGTTCCCGCTGCAACTCGTCGATGGGTTTTCCCGGCTGGTAAGGGTGCAACTTACGAATGCCCGGCGCAGCAAGGCCGATCACGTCGATCTCCGACATCACATCACCGCTCGGGGGTAGGAACCGAGCACGCGCACCATCTGAGCTGCCTCCCGCAATTCGTCCAGCGCCTTGCGGATCGGTTCGTCCTGGCAATGCCCTTCGAGGTCGAGAAAGAACACATACTCCCAGTTGATCCCGCGCGACGGCCGGGATTCGATTCGGGTCAGGCTCACATTGTTTCTCGCCAGCGGCGACAACAGGGCGTGCAAAGAGCCGGGGCGATTGTGGGCAGAAACCAGAATCGAGGTCTTGTCATCTTCGCTCGGCCCGACTTCCTGTCGCCCAATCACCAGAAAACGAGTGACGTTTTCAGGATTGTCCTCGATATTGCGTTGCAGAATTTTCAGACCATAACGCTCAGCGGCAACATCACCGGCAATGGCCGCACTGCCAGCTTCCTGTGACGCCTTGCGGGCGGCATCCGCATTACTGGAGGCATGGATCCGTTCCACACCGGGCAAATGGGCATCCAGCCACTCGCGGCACTGGGCGAGTGATTGCGGATGGGAATAGATGCGCTTTATCCGATTGCTCTCCGGCTCGTTCGACAACAGGTGTTGATGGATGCGCATCTCCACTTCGCCACAGATCTTCAACGGCGAATGGAGAAAACTGTCCAGTGTATGATTGACCACCCCTTCGGTGGAATTCTCGATGGGTACCACACCGAAATTACAGACCCGTGACTCGACCTCACGAAAGACTTCGCTGATCGCGCCCAGCGGCTTGGTGTGTACCGAATGGCCGAAATGTTTCAGCGCAGCCGCGTGTGTAAAAGTTCCTTCGGGGCCGAAATAGGCCACGGTCTGCCGTTCCTCCAGCGCCAGACAGGCCGACATGATCTCGCGGAACAGCCGCGCCATTTCCTCATCATCCAGAGGACCGGGATTCGCCGCCTTGATGCGGCGCAACACATCGGCCTCGCGTTCCGGCCGATAGAATGAAGCAGTTTCGTCAGCACCCCGCTTGACCCGGGCAACCTGCTGCGCATAACGAGCGCGCTGACTGATCAGATCGAGGATCTTTTCATCGACCGCATCGATCTGATCGCGCAGCCTGAGCAGATCTTCCTCTTCCGTCATACGACCCGAACCTTGAGAACACCTTCGATGCCAGCCAGTTCCTGGCAGCAACCTTCATTGACGGTCGAATCGATATCGACCAGGGTACAGGCGTAATCGCCACGCGACTCATTGCGCATATGCGTGATATTGAGTCCCGCCTGGCCCAGCTCGTGGGAGATCTGCCCCAGCATATCCGGCTGGTTCTCATGGATGATGACGATGCGGGACTCACCTTCCCGATCGAGACTGATCTCGGGAAAGTTGACAGAATTACGGATAGTGCCATCCTCGAGAAACTGCCGTAACTCATCGGCTACCATGATGGCACAGTTTTCCTCGGCTTCCCGGGTCGAGGCGCCCAAATGTGGCAATGTGATCGCCCGTGGATGGGCAATCAGTTCATTGGTTGGAAAATCACAGACGTAGCTGTACACCTTGCCGCTGTCGAGCGCCTTCAACAACGCAGCATTGTCAACGATGCCTTCGCGCGCAAAATTCACGATCACGACATTGTCTTTCATCATCTCCAGGCGCTGCTCATTGATGAGGTTGCGGGTGGAGTCGATCAACGGCACATGAAAGGTCAGAAAATCGGCCTTCGCCAGCAGTTCATCCACACTTTGCGCCGAAGTCACCTCGGAGGACAATTCCCAGGCACGCCGCACCGTGATGGAAGGATCGAAGCCAATCACATTCATACCCAACGCACGCGCTGCATTGGCCACCTGGACACCGATGGCACCGAGACCGATCACACCCAGCGTGCGCCCCGGTAACTCGAAGCCACCGAATTCCTTCTTGCCCTTCTCCACCGCCGTAGCAATCGTCGCATTGTCGCCCTCGAGCGCGCGAACGAAATCCCGCGCCTGGCAGATGTTCCGGCAACCGATCAGCATCGCCGCGATCACCAACTCCTTGACAGCATTGGCATTGGCGCCGGGCGCGTTGAATACCGGAATGCCGAGTCGTGTCAATTTATCCACCGGAATATTGTTGACACCTGCGCCGGCCCGCCCCACGGCGAGCAGTGACGAAGGAATCTCCATATCGTGCATCTTGTACGAGCGAAGAATGATCGCATCGGGAGAGGCGGTTTCCGATGTCACTTCATAACGCGCCAGCGGCAAGCGTTCCAGACCCGCCGGAGAGATATTGTTCAGCGTCAGAATCTTGAATTTATCCATGCTCTTTTTCGAAGTCCCGCATAAAAGCAATCAGCGCATCGACACCTTCTTCGGGCATCGCGTTATAGATACTGGCGCGCATGCCGCCCACCGAGCGATGTCCCTTGAGCGTGACCAGGCCAGCCTCGGCGGCCTCTGCCAGAAACTGCTCGTCCAACGCGGGATCGGCCAGTGTAAACGGTATATTCATCCATGACCGGCAAGCAGGATCGACCGGGTTACTGTAGAACCCGGAATCATCGATTGTCTGATACAGCTTGTCCGCCTTGCGCTGGTTGACCTCGGCCATATGGGCCAACCCCCCTTGATCCTTGATCCATTTGAACACCAGGCCCGACAGATACCAGGCATAGGTCGGCGGTGTATTGATCATCGAACCGGCATCAGCCTGAATGCGATAATTGAGTACATCCGGCAACGCCGGATCCGCCTCGCCGATCAAATCCTCTCGCACGATCACCAGAGTCAGACCGGCCGGCCCGATATTTTTCTGTGCACCGGCGTAGATCAGCCCAAAACGGGAAACGTCGATCGGACGGGACAGAATCGTGGATGACATATCTGCCACCAGAGGCATGTCACCCACATCAGGTATCCAGTGAAACTCGACACCGCCGATGGTTTCGTTCGGCGTATAGTGAAGATAGGCGCTATCGTCATTCAACGACCATTCGGAAAATGCCGGAATCGAGGTGAAATTGTCTGCCTCACTGCTGGCAACCACTCGTGGCTCACAGTATTTCTTCGCGGCAGCGATGGCTTTTTTCGACCAGGCGCCGGTATTCACATAATCGGCTTGCTTGCGTCCTTGCAGCAGATTCATCGGTATGGCGGCAAACTGCGCACTGGCACCGCCCTGGAGGAACAACACCTTGTAGTCATCCGGAATAGCCATGACCTCCCGCAGATCAGCCTCCGCCTGCTCGGCGATCGACATGAACTGTTTGCCACGATGGCTCATTTCCATGACGGACATGCCCGTTCCATGCCAGTCCAGAATTTCCTCACGCGCCTGCTTGAGAACCGCCACCGGCAACATCGCAGGCCCGGCGCTGAAATTGAATACCCTTTTCATGAGTCGATTATCACACCCTTCGAAATTGATTGAATCCAACAATCGAACAGATCGTCCGGACCTGCTCGATCACCCGCCCGCGGATTCCCCACCGGCCTCATCGCGCTGCTCATCCTCGTCATCGATATTCTCGATTCGCTCCAGCTCCACCAATGTCTCCTGTTTACCCAGCCGGATCAGCATCACACCCTGCGTATTGCGACTCATGACCGATATACCACTGGCTGGCGTGCGCACCAGCGTGCCGCCATTGGTGATCAGCATGACTTCATCCTTCTCGGTGACCAGCGTCGCACCAACCACCTTGCCGTTGCGCTCACTGGTCTGAATCGAGATCACACCCTGACCACCACGGTTTTGCAATGGATAGTCACCCAATGGCGTCAGCTTGCCGAATCCGTGCTCTGTCGCGGTCAGCACCAAGCACTCGGATCCGTGATCGAACACCGCCAGAGAAATGACTTTCTGATCGCTTCCCAGGCGGATACCGCGTACGCCACGGGCAACCCGGCCCATGGGCCGCACATTCGACTCGGAGAAACGAATGGCCTTGCCAGCATCGGTGAACAGCATGACATCCTGCTTGCCATCGGTGAGACGAACACCCACCAGCCGGTCGTCTTCCGCCAGATCGATGGCGATGATGCCGTTGGCGCGGGGCCGTGAGTAATCGATCAGCGGCGTTTTCTTGACAGTACCCGCTCGCGTTGCCATCAACACATAATGACCCTCATCGAACTGCTTGACCGGCAATACCGCCTGTATCCGCTCCCCATCCTCCAACGGCAACAGGTTGACGATGGGCCGCCCGCGCGCTGTACGGGAAGCCAGTGGTAATTCATACACTTTCAACCAATACACCTTGCCGGTACTGGAAAAGCACAGAATCGTGTCATGGGTATTGGCGACGAAGAGCTTCTCGATGAAGTCCTCGTCTTTCATCCTGGTGGCCGACTTGCCGCGACCGCCGCGACGTTGCGCCTGATAATCATCCAGCGGCTGCGCCTTGGCATAACCTGCACGTGACAGCGTCACCACGACATCCTCTTCGCTGATCAAATCCTCCAGCGAGAGATCGAGATGAGACTCGATGATTTCGGTGCGGCGTTCATCGGCGAAGTTTTCCTTGACCTCGACCAGTTCTTCGCGGATCACCTCCGTCAGACGATCCGGATTGGAGAGAATTTCGATCAGCGCGTGAATCCTTTCGATCAACTCCTCGTATTCGCGGGTGATCTTTTCTTTCTCCAGCCCGGTCAGCCGGTGCAGACGCAAATCCAGAATGGCCTGTGCCTGCGCTTCGGAAAGATGATAACCGTCCTCCTTGAGACCGAATTCCTCGCCCAGATCCTCCGGCTTGCTGGCATCCGAACCGGAACGCTCCAGCATCGCGGTGATCATGCCCGGTTCCCAACTGCGCGCCATCAGGCCGGCGCGCGCCTCGGCGGGCGAAGGGGAGGCCTTGATCAGTTCGATGACCTCATCGATATTCACCAATGCGACCGCCAGCCCTTCGAGAATA
Organism: uncultured Thiotrichales bacterium; assembly: GCA_964613895.1. Lineage (GTDB taxonomy): Bacteria > Pseudomonadota > Gammaproteobacteria > UWMA-0217 > UWMA-0217 > HyVt-560. Next base: position 7,010 of record CAZTJP010000007.1, read on the forward strand.
TGGGCCCGCTCACGCGCCTTGCGCAACTCGTAGATGGTGCGTCGGGTCACCACCTCGCGGCGATGACCAATAAAGGCCTCCAGCGCCTGTTTGAGATCCAGCAACTGCGGCCGGCCATTGACCAGCGCCACCATATTGATACCGAAAACCGTCTGTAACTGCGTCTGCTTGAAGAGGTTGTTCAGCACCACTTCTGCCACTTCGCCACGACGCAGCTGGATCACCATGCGCATGCCTTCCTTGTCCGACTCGTCGCGCAGTTCGGTGATGCCCTCGATCTTCTTCTCCTTGACCAGTTCGGCGATTTTCTCCAGCAACTTGGCCTTGTTGACCTGATAGGGCAGCTCGGTGACGATGATCCGGTCACCCCGGTTGCCACTGTCGTCAGTTTCGAATACGGTGCGGGCCCGCATATAGATCTTGCCGCGACCGGTCTTGTAAGCCTGACGAATGCCACGTGCACCATTGATGAAGGCGGCGGTGGGAAAATCCGGCCCGGGGACATGCTCCATCAGGTCTTCGACGGAAATGGCAGGATTGTCGATGACCGCAACACAGGCATCGATGATCTCGCCCAGATTATGCGGCGGGATATTGGTCGCCATACCCACGGCGATGCCAGCCGAGCCATTGACCAGCAGGTTCGGAATCCGTGACGGCAACACCGCCGGTTCGAATTCGGACTCATCATAATTGGGCAGGAACTCGACCGTTTCCTTGTCGATGTCCGCCAGTAACTCGTGCGCGATCTTCGACATGCGCACTTCGGTGTAACGCATCGCCGCCGGAGAATCGCCATCGACCGAACCGAAGTTACCCTGGCCGTCGATCAGCATGTAGCGCAATGAAAAGGGCTGCGCCATCCGAACCATCGTATCGTAGATGGCGCTGTCGCCATGGGGATGATATTTACCCATCACGTCACCGACGACGCGGGCGGATTTTCGATAGGGCTTGTTCCAGTCGTTGCCCTGCTCATGCATGGAGTAGAGCACCCGCCGGTGTACCGGCTTGAGCCCATCCCTGACGTCAGGCAGCGCCCTGCCGACGATGACGCTCATGGCGTAAGCCAGATAGGACTCACGCATCTCGTCTTCAAGGTTGACCGAGAGCAGTTCTTTGGCAAATTCAGCCATAAGGATATTATTCAGCGCGAAAGCGCATATTTTAGCATGCCCGTACCCGGCACTGCATCCCGAAAAAGGGCGCTGAAAATCCGACTCATTCGCGCTCAGCCAGAGCAAGCCATGGGATCATACGGACTGGAACGACCAAACCAGAGTGTCGCAAAAAAGCATCACCTGCTCCGCAACCATCCACCGAACAACCTAAGCACGTCCTCAGCCGATTGTTGCAAATAAGCCTCAAAGGGACTGGAATTATTACGAAAGTGTATTAAAATAGCTACTAGATTTCTAAAAGTCTGGCTCGTGGCCGGTCGAGGAAGTCAACGGTTATCTTCGTGACAATATGAATTTAATGAAAACCATTTGAGGTTAAAGCTATGAAAATCAGAAGTACAATCGGTACTTTCTCTGTAGCGGCTGCAGTTGCGTTAGCACTCGCGCCTGCTGCGCCTGCATACAGTGGATGTGCTTATGTTGTTGATTCTTCAGGCAAGAATGTAACTGACAGCAGCAAGAAGTGTGTCAAGACATCCACCTGGACAAAATCAGCCTGGACCGAGGCCTGCGGCAAGCCCAAACCCAAGCCAAAGCCCAAGCCTGCACCGAAACCGGCGCCCAAGCCTGAACCTGTGGTCACACCACCGGCTCCGACACCTCCGCCTCCGCCACCGGCACCCGTTCAACCGACCGTTGAGCACGTGACCCTGACCGGTTCCGCTCTGTTCGGTGTCAACAGCGCCACGCTGACCGCCAAGGGCAAGGCCGCAATCGACGAGGTTGTCGACAAGTTGCATACCTTCGATAAGGTTCGCACCATCACCATCACTGGTCACACTGACAGCACCGGTTCGGAAGCCTACAACCAGAAGCTCTCCGAGCGTCGGGCGCAAGCAGTGGCGGACTATCTGAAATCCAGAGGAGTCAATCCGGCGTTGCTGAATGTGGTTGGCATGGGCGAACTGGCCCCGATTGCCGACAACAGCACCAAGGAAGGCCGCCAAATGAACCGCCGTGTCGAAATCGACATCGATGGTTCCAAAGTAAAGTAAGGTAAACCCATCATTCCAAGCTCGGCCGGCCTCCTTCTGGGGGCCGGCTTTTTTTTGCCCGCCATGCACATCGATACACTCATTCATGCCCGCTGGCTACTGCCTGTGGTACCGGACACGGTGCTCGAGCACCATTCGCTGGCAGTGCAAAACGGCAAGATCATCGACCTGCTGCCCAGCGAACAGGCCAGCAGCCGATACACAGCTACAACGACCGTGAACTGCGATCAACACGCGGTACTGCCGGGCCTGATCAATGCCCATACCCACGCCGCGATGAACCTGCTCAAGGGGCTGGCGGACGATCTGCCACTGATGACCTGGCTCAATGAACACATCTGGCCAGCCGAACAGCAATGGCTCAGTGAACAATTCGTCCACGATGGCACCCGGCTGGCCATCGCCGAAATGCTGCGCAGCGGCACGACGACATTCAACGATATGTACCTCTATCCGGAGGTGGCCGCCAACTGCGTCCGGCATACCGGCATTCGGGCTGTCATTGGCCTGATCGTGATCGACTTTCCAACTCCGTGGGCGCGTGACGCCGATGAATATCTCAGCAAGGGACTGGCGCTGTTCGACGAACTGAAAGCCGAAACCCGGATCACGGCGGCTTTCGCCCCGCATGCGCCCTACACCGTTGCGGATGCGCCCTTGCGTCGCGTCGCAACCCTGGCACACGAACTCTCATTGCCCGTTCATATCCACCTGCATGAAACCGCGCACGAAGTCGCCAGCGCCGAGCAGCAAAACGGACAGCGCCCCATCGAACGACTGCGCGAACTGGGTTTGCTCAATCGCAACCTGCTGGCCGTGCACATGACACAACTCAACGACGATGATATCAACATCGCCGCCGATCACCGCATCAACGTGGTGCATTGCCCCGAATCCAATCTCAAGCTGGCCAGCGGCATTTGCCCCACCGCAGCGCTGATCGAAGCCGGCATCAATGTGACGCTGGGCACCGATAGCAGCGCCAGCAACAACGATCTCGACATGTTCTCGGAAATGCGCACCGCCGCGCTGCTCGGCAAGGGCTTCAGCGACAATGCCGCCGCGCTGCCGGCAGCGAAAGTGCTCGAAATGGCCACCATCAACGGCGCACGGGCGCTTGGCCTGGAGAACCGGATCGGCTCGCTGGAAAAAGGCAAATGGGCTGACGTGATCGCCGTCGATCTGGCGCAAGTCGAAACCCAGCCCGTCTACGACCCGCGTTCCGCACTGGTCTATTCAGCGGCGCGGCACCACGTCGAGCACGTCTGGGTAGCCGGCAAGGCCTTGCTGACCCGGCGCCAGCTCACCACGCTCGACAGCGATGAATTACTGACGCGCGCCGCCGGCTGGCGAGACAAGATTCTGGCTCAGAGTCCGCAATCGAAAGGCGTGTCCGGATAGTCAGTGTGAATCTTCGTCCAAACCTTCGATGATCGGGCAACCATCCTCTGCTCCCCGGCAGAGATTGACCAACAGCGTCAGTTCTCTGCGGAGCAGTTCGAGCGACTCGATCTGGGCCTCGACCGAGCGCAGTTTCTGGTGTGTCAATTCACGCACCTGATCGCGGGCATGTTGCGGGTTGTCGCGCATCTCCAGCAACTGCGCGATTTCATCGAGCGAGAAATTCATCGACTTGGCCCGCTGGATGAACCGCAGGCGCGAGAGATCCTTGTCACTATACAGGCGGGCACCGCTTTGGCTCCGACCGATGGCCGGCAACAAACCGATTTTTTCATAGTAACGCAGCGTATCCGGGCCAATGCCCAACTGCCGCACCACCTCGCCGATTCGCATGGCACTCATGTCTGACCCAGCCGCTTTTCGAGCAATGCGCGCAATTTCTTTTGCGACGGTAGCGAAGTGCATACCAACTCACCTTCGATGGCGAGCGCCGGGGTGGACAAAACACCCAGGCGCACGGCGTAATCCATTTCCTCGAGAATATTCACCTCACGCCACTGAATCCTGCCTGCCCCGATCTGCATCGCAACGGCCCTGAGCCGCTCCTTGGCCTGACCGCATTTGCTGCAACCCGGCACAGTAAACACTTCCAGCCTGATCATAGGTGCCAGCGCAGACTGAGCAGATAACGGGTGGCATCCGCCGGGCCATTCAGATCCCGGACCAGCGCCCCTTCGAGCACCCAACGGTCGTGAATGGCTTGCAAACCCACGGTTGCCTGATGTACCACATCACCGCCTTGCGACCAGCGTCCCCCCAGCTCCACATCCAGATCCCATTCACGGGCGGGCGTGCCCCAGGCCGGGTAACGCGCGGGATCCAGCCGGTACTGCCAGGCCACATCGTAGCGAGCGCGATCCGGACGATCCCCCGAACCGCCGATCCAGTCGATATCGAGATCCCACTCCTGCCGCTGACGATAAAACGTCGCCACTGCACCCGCCCGCAACGCAGCGCTGCGGTCGCTGTCCGTCGGCGCCAACAAGCCTGCCAGCAACCCCGCGCGCCGCGTGCCCTGGCGGGAATCTTGCTGCGCCACGATCTGCCGCAGCAAGATCGACAAATCCCCGGCACGATCGGGGCCCGAGGGTGACAACCGATACGGCAACCCCAGCAACAGCGTTTGCCGTGCATTGAGCCCATACGCCAGATTGGCAACCACGGTATCGACATCGGCCGACGCATTTCGCTCGGCCAGCAGCCGGGCGACAGCCCCACCCTGCTCCACGGGCAACGCAACGAATGAACGTATCCCCATCGCAACGCTCGGCAAAGGGGCCAGTCCCGCCAGCAAAAAAAGGATGACGACGCGCCCAAACATCGTCAGTCACCATTTGTGATAGGAGTCACTATAGCCTTGCCGGGCGTAAACCCTGCCGAGGTAATCGCCTGGCGGATGGCCTCCATATCCGGCTCGGCGCCAGGTTTCATCACCAACCGCGCCTTTTTCTCATCGAGACTGACTGCCACCTCATCGACGCCCGGCAGCTTGCTCAACTTCTTCTGGGTGCCGTAGACACAGAACGGGCAAGTCATGCCGCTCACCTCGATTTCCACCCTCTGCGCGCCAGCCGCCAGCGCGGCGGTAGAGATCGCCAAAAGCAGCCCGGCAACGGACCCAAACAGGAACTTCAACATCTCGCTTCTCCTCAAATATCCAGCCACAGGCGCAACGGCAGCGCCAGATAGGCGGCAAAAAACCCGATCATCCAGATGACGACCGAACCCCAGTAAACCCGGCGGTTCCAGCGCTGAGCGAGACTGCAAGCCTCACGCAACCCCGGCTCGGCGGGACAACTGCGGCCCGGCCGGTACAGCAACCAGCCCGACAACATCAACATCACCGCCGCAAAGCCGAACACCCAGGTCTTGTATTCACTCAGCGTCACCAGAAACGGAAAAGCATGGGTCACAGCCGCCACAGTCGCGCCCATGCCCAACGTCACGAATACGATCGGCAAGGCACAGCAAACCAGTGTGGTGCTCGACGTGAGCAACGTCGCCCAAACACTGATGCGATGGGCAGGCGACGAATCGTTCATGGCTTCCTCCAATTCAACCTACGAAGAAGCATAAAGCCTGGAGTCAACTCCAGGTCAAGAAAAGAATAAAGAAGGGGTCAGGCTTGCGTTATTGCGTTATGAGGCTGCCATCCATGGCGCTGGATTCCGGCATCCTGCCGGAAAGACGGAACGTCGCCG
>CAZTJP010000007.1:12947-24230 GCA_964613895.1 uncultured Thiotrichales bacterium
GGATGAATGGTGTCAGTTTGCAGGGGAATCGCGGTCGGTCATGACAGATACAGGGCGTCCAGTTGTTGCTTTTCTTCTTCGCTGAGATTGCCATGTGTGCTGACGATAATCGCTGCTTCGGAAGGTTTCAGATCGAAATGCATTTGCAGTTGTTCAACGCTGGCACCCTCGCGCGCCTGGCGAATCGCCTGCGAGATCCGGGTATCGTCATCGACTTGAGGGATCTGCAACAGTGTTGCCTGGCGGCGCGCCGTTTCCAGTTCGTTCTCCAGCCGCCGCGTGGTGTCTTCGAGCTGCCGCAACCGTTCATGACTGCCGCGCAGCGCCTTGCGCATCAACAGCTGATCCTGACGGAACAGGTAGAGAAAATAGCCGCAGACAGTCAGCGCCGCGAGCAGCAGGGTGAGAAAAACGGCGATTACGATGGCTGAGATCATCATGCGTTGCTCAATTCGTCGATGCGGGCACGCAGCCGCGCCACTGCCTGGCCGTGAATCTGGCTGACACGGGATTCGCTGACTTCCAGTACCGCACCGATCTCCTTCAGGTTCAGTTCCTCATCATAATACAGCGACATGACCAGTTTCTCCCGTTCCGGCAGTTCATCGATGGCCTGGATCAGCAAGCGGTTGAGATCATGTTCATGAGCGACTTCTTCCGGCTGCATCGCTGACGATTCGACTTCGCTGAATTCCTCGCCTTCGACTTCGCTCAGCTCTTCCGCGCTCAGGAGTTTGACCGAAGCGATATCGTGGGCAATTTTATGATACTCGTCCAGTGGCACCCCCAACTCGGCGGCAATTTCCCGGTCACTCGGCGCTCGCATCAGCTTCGCCTGGGCACGACCGATGGCGGCCGCGACATCGCGCATCTGTCGGGCAGTGGAGCGTGGCGTCCAGTCCGACCCGCGCAGCTCATCGATCATTGCGCCCCGGATTCGCGTGCCTGCCCAGGTCTCGAATTTCGCGCCCTTGCCTGCTTCGAAAGATTTGGCGGCATTGAGCAGACCGATCATACCCGCCTGGATCAGATCATCGAGCTGCACGGAAGCCGGCAGTTTGCCTTGCAGATGTAAGGCAATCTTTTTCACCAACGGAGCGTAACGGATCAGAACATCCTGATCCTCGGAATAGTGCATAGCCAGCATCGACACCTACCTGTCAGGCAACGCTCGCCTGGCGAACCAGCCGATCGAAGAAAAACTCCATCCCGCCTCGTGGCGCGGTTGGAGGCTGCCAGCGGGCGATGCGTTCCGCCACCATATTGAGCGCATGTACCGACGGACACTGCGGGTAAAGCTCATACACCAGCTTCTGCCGGCAATTGGCCTGGTGGAGGTATTTGTCCTGTGGCACCGAACCGAGGTAATTGATTTCGATATTGAGAAAACGATCGGTGGTATCGAGCAGACGCTGGTAGAGCAGAAAACCATCCGCGCTGTTGCCGTCCCGGTTGGTGAGCACATGGAATTTCTTGACACCATGACGGCTGGCCAGCACCTTGATCAGACCGTAACTGTCGGTCAGCGAGGCAGGCTCATCACTGAGCACCACCAATACCTCACCCGCCGCCTGACAGAAATTCAATACACTGCTGTTGATGCCGGCAGCCGTATCGACCAACAGGATATCGATATCACTTTTCAGCTCGTTGAAGGCATTGATCAGCCCGGCGTGTTCGCGCGAATCCAGATCTGCCATCTCCTGCAAACCGGAACTGGCCGGCACGATCAGGATATCGTCGGGGCCGCGAACGATCACATCCTCCAGCGTACAATCACCTTTCAGGACATGCGACAGGTTAAAACGTGGCTTGAGCCCAAGCAGTACATCGACGTTGGCCAGTCCAAGGTCGGCATCCAGCAGCATCACCGAACGATTCTGGCGACGCAGCGCAGCAGCCAGGTTGACTGAAATACTGGTCTTCCCGACACCGCCTTTACCGCTGGTCACGGCAATGGCCAATGTCGATCCTGGTGGCGTGAAAATATTGTCGGCACTTTTCATGATTGCTGAAAATAATTGGATTGCGCTGAAACGGATGGCGACTCGGCATCCCGGAACATATCCATGCCAGCTTGCGCCTTGAGCAGAGACACAGCCTTCTCCACCCATTGACGCTGGCTGGCGACATGCAACGCTGAAGTGATTTTTTGTGCTTCGGTCCAATACGACAGCGGGAACCGGTTATTGATGGCGGCACTCAATATCTCACCGAGATTGGCCGCCTCATCCACCTTGGTGACGATACCGCCAGTGATCTGGTCACGAGGCAATGCGGAAACGATTCGGTCCAGTGTCTGATACTGGGCCGTCGCCGGCAGCACCAGGTAGTGCTGAAGGTTTGGCACATCCAGCGCCAGGGTTGGCAACTCCTCCTGGTGACGAAGATGCTTCTGCGTCAGGCCAGCGGTATCGACCAGCACCAAAGCCTTGTCCTGCACGGCGGTGATGATCTCGCGCACCTGACTGTCATCGGTGGCGCGGATCACTGGAATGCTGAGCAATCGCCCATAGGCGCTCAACTGTTCATGCGCACCGATACGGCTCGTATCGGTGCTCACCATCACGATATCGCGGGTATCACGCTGCCGGGAGAACTGCAATGCCATCTTGGCGATCGAAGTGGTTTTCCCCGCACCAGGCGGACCGATGAAAACACAGACACCCCCCTGCTTGGTGATCTTGTCACCGGTCACGCGAATCTGACGCGCCAACACCCGAAGTGCATCCCGAGTAGCCACCTGGGGCGCTACCGAATCGATATTTTTCAGCGACGCCACCAGCCTGGCCGCCAATTGCTCGCTCAGGCCCAGCTCGGTCATGCGCGTGAGCACCGTGGCGCGCGCCGGACTGTTTTGTGCCCAAAGTCCCATATGCATACTGCTGAACTGGTTTTCCATCATGCCACGCAGGCGGGCCAGTTCTTCACGCATGATATGGATTTCATGCTGTTCGCTGGAGGTGGATTCCTCCGCTCTGCCTTTCGCCGGAGCAACGGCTGGCTCAGCCTTCTCCACCGCAGTATCACTGCGGGCCTTCAGTGATGATTTGGCCCGCGCCACCGCCGCCGCGAAACCGCCAGACTTTTCAGGCTTGTTATAGGGTGGAGACGGCTCATCTGCGCCTTGGGCCACCGGATTGGTCAGCGTTGGCGGCTCTTGTTCAGAGATGGCCTGATCGGTGCTGTCGGGCGCGCCAATGCCTGTATAGGGACGCGCAAAGGCATCCGGCAGCTCGCTGGGCTCGGCGGTAACGGGTTCGGCAGGCGCCGATTCGGAAACAGTCGTCTCTCCCCGGGCCGGCTCTGGTGGTGGTTCGGCAGTCACAGCCGGCGGCGGTGAAGCGGTTTCCACCGCGCTGGCATCGACGACTGCCTGATCGGCCTGGCCGAACAACATCTCGTCACTGCCATCGGCGGCGATGATCTCGACACCATCCGGAACCTGGCGATTACTGAGGATCAGCGCATCCTCGCCGAAGACTTCCTTGACCTGGCGCATCGCGACTCGCGAGTCCGGCCCGATAAAGCGTTTTATTTTCATTCAGTCGTCCCTAACACGTATTGAATCCGGACAAAGCAGACCGAGGTGGCTTTCGATGTCGACGGCGCGGCCTGCGCTCGCTCCCCGCGCGTACCGGCTTGGGCATCCCGCCCCTGCGCCTGTTGCGATCTTATCCCTGACCGCGGAAGACATCCCTGTCTCCCCGACATTCAAAAGCCATCCCGGCCTGCCTCGTGCACGAACCTGGCCAACGGTGCCACTCAAGCCGCCGCATGTGCCAGTTCCGGCTCCTGTTGTGGCCCACCAATGCTGGCAACCACTTGCAACTGCTTGTTCTCGGCAATCTCGTTATATGCCAGCACTTTCAAGCGAGGCAGTGCCGTCCGCAGCATTCGCGCCAGCCAGGGCCGCAGTGGCGAAGACACCAGCAGCACCGAGGGTTGATTGTTCAATTCCTGGCGCTGGCAGGCCTCTGTCAGCGCCTGGTTGATCCGCTCGGCCAGCGACGGTTCGATGATCAAACCGTCACCCTGGCTGTTCTCCAAAGACTGAAGCAAAAGCTGTTCCAACTCTGGCGCCAGCGTGATGACCGGCAATTCCTTCTCCAAGCCACTGATTTGCTGGGTAATCAGGCGACGCAGCCCAACACGCACCGCCGCCGTCAGGGTGTCAGCATCCTGACTGTTGACAGCTTGTTCCGCCAGCGTTTCGGCGATCTGGCGCAAATCGCGGATCGGAATACCTTCCGCCAGCAGGTTCTGCAACACCCTGACCACGGTCGCCAGCGGCAGCGCCTTGGGTACCAGATCCTCAACCAGTTTCGGTGACTGCAACTTGAGTTTCTCGAGCAGTTTCTCCACTTCCTCATGGCCCAGCAGATCGGCGGCATGTTCGAGCAAAATCTTGTTGAGATGGGTGGCAATCACGGTACTGGCATCCACCACGGTATATCCCTGCATCTGGGCATGATCGCGTTGTGCCGGCTCGATCCAGACAGCGTCCATGCCGAAGGCGGGATCGACCGTTGCGATGCCCTGCAATGAACCTTCGGCAGAACCGGGATTGATCGCCAGTTCACGATCGGCATGGATCTCACCCACTCCCTCGACGACGCCATGCAACAGGATTCGATATCCGCCGGGCGGCAGATCGAGATTGTCGCGAATGTGCACCGGCTGAATAAGAAAACCCAAATGCTCGGACAACTTGCGACGTACCCCTTTGATACGTGCCAGAATGCCGCCTTCGCCCTCACCGTCCACCAGCGGAATCAGCTTGTAGCCAATCTCCATGCCAAGCACATCGACTGGTTTGACATCATCCCAACTCAAGTCCCGCTCCTCGACAGGCGTCTCCGGCGCCGCCTCGACCGGCTGTGTCTGTGCCGACTTGCGGTTTTTGACGATCCACCACACGCCCGCGCCGCAAGCAGAAGCCAGCATCAGAAAAACGACATTGGGCATACCCGGAATGATGCCCAACAGACCGAGAATCCCGCCGGTCACCATCAAACTGCGCGGATCGGAGAACACCTGCCGGGAAATCTGCTGCCCCATATCCTCGGAACTGGAGACCCGGGTCACAATGACCGCCGCGGCCGTGGACAGCAGCAGTGAAGGCAACTGCGCCACCAGACCATCGCCAATGGTCAGCAAGGTGTAATTATGAACAGCATCGGGAAAAGCCATGCCGTGCTGCCCGACACCGATCGCCAGTCCACCGATGATATTGATGAACAGAATCAAAATCCCCGCCACCGCATCACCGCGGACGAATTTCGAGGCACCATCCATGGCGCCATAGAAATCGGCTTCCTGCGCAATCTCCTTGCGTCGCGCACCAGCCTCTTCCTGAGTCAGCAAGCCGGCGTTCATGTCGGCATCGACCGCCATCTGCTTGCCAGGCAAGGCATCCAGTGTAAACCGGGCACTGACTTCGGAAACCCGGCCCGCGCCCTTGGTGACCACCACGAAATTGATGATCACCAGAATCGCGAACACCACCAGCCCCACGGCATAGTTGCCGCCGGCGACGAACTCACCGAACGATTCGATCACCGCGCCCGCCGCACTCGTTCCGGTGTGTCCTTCGAGCAATACCACCCGGGTGGAAGCAATATTCAACCCCAGGCGCAACATCGTCGCCACCAGCAGGATGGTGGGAAACGAGGAAAAATCCAGTGGCCGCAACGCATAGATGGCCGCCAGCAGCACCACCAGCGACAAGGCGATATTGAAGGTGAACAACAAATCGAGCACGAACGGCGGCAACGGCACCACCAGCATGCCGAGCATGACGATCAGCAATGCCGGCGCCGCCAACCCATTTTTCGTCATTTCCTTCAAAGTATGTGCAAATCCTGTGCGCCCCATGGGGTTCTCCCTGCTAGCGATCAAACCTTGTGTTCTTGCGATTCAGTTCGAGAAACTCGCGTGGAATCTCGAGATCATCCGGTGCAACCACCGCGCCCGGCCCATGCAACTTGATCTGGAAGACATAGGCCAGCACCTTGGCGATCGCGACATACAAACCTTCCGGCACCATCTGATCGACTTCGGTGGAATAATAGAGCGCCCGCGCCAGTGGCGGCGCCGAAAATACCGGCACATCATGCGCCTTGGCGATCTCCCGAATCTTGAGCGCCAGATGTTCCACACCCTTGGCGACCACACGCGGCGCCCGCTCGTCGCCTTCGTTGTATTTGAGCGCGACGGAATAATGCGTCGGGTTGACGATGACGACATCGGCATCCGGCACCGCCTCCAGCATCCGCCGCTGCGCCATCTCACGCTGTACGGCCCGGATGCGGCCCTTGACCTCCGGATTACCTTCGGTCTGCTTGTTCTCGTCGCGCACTTCCTGGCGACTCATCTTCAGCTTGTTGCGATGATTCCAGAGCTGATACGGCACATCGATCGCCGCAATCAGCACCAATGCTGCCGCCAGTGCGAAAAATTCAACGAAGAATATCCAGGCGCCATGCACCAACCCTTGTGACACCGGTTCCAGCCCGAGGCCGATCAGCTCGTTTCGGTAGGAGTAGAGCACGGCCGCTGCAACCACGCCCAGCAGTATGAACTTGAGCAATGCCTTGGCCAGCTCCATCAAACCGTTCGGCCCGAAAACCCGTTTCATGCCACTGAGCGGATTGAGTTTGCTCAGCTTGGGCGCCATCGCCTGAGGACTGAAGCTCCAACCCCCCACCGCAATCGGCCCGACGAAGACAGAAACGAACATCAAGGCGAAAAAAGGCGCCAGCAACGCCAGCGATGCGGTGGCGTTGACCGCGATAGCCTCGAGCATTTTCGCCGGGTCGAACATCCAGGCCCTGGAGATCACAAAATCCGATTTGAACAGCTTCAGAATGCGGCCCACCATGAAATCGCCCAGCAATACGAATCCCAGCGAACCAAAGAACAGCGATATCATCGTATTCAGCTCGCGCGAGCGGGCGATCTGGCCTTTCTCGCGCGCTTCCCGCAGCCGTTTCGCCGTTGGCTGTTCGGTACGATCCTGAGATGAAGTTTCGCCTGCCATCGCCAACCCGCCTCAATGCAGCAGTGAATCGATCCGTTCCAGCGAGGTATTCAGCAATGCATCGAATACCGGTAACAGATTGGGAATCGTCAGCACCAACGCCACGAAACCCACCATCATGGTCATCGGAAAACCGATCGAAAAAATATTCAGCTGTGGCGCCGAACGGGTCATCACTCCCATCACCAGGTTGGAGATCAATACCGCCACGATGGCTGGCAGCGCAATCGACAAGGCGCCGGAGAACATGATCGCGGCCCACTGCAGAATGTGCCAGATCCCCTTGGTGGTAATGCCTGCGCCCGCCACCGGCAAATACTCGAAACTGGCGGCCACCGTCGAGATCAGCGCGAGATGACCGTTGAGGCTGAGAAACAGCAGGCTGGCAGTGATCGCCAGAAATTGGCTGACAATGGGAACCTGAACGCCATTGTTCGGATCCGAGATCAGGGAAAAACCCAGCCCCATCGACATGGCGATGGAGTGCCCGGCGATATTCACCGCCGCGAATACCAGCAAGAGGATGAAACCCATCGACAGACCAATCAGTATCTGCTGCGCGGTGATATAAACGCCCGGCGCCGACCAGGGCGTGACCGCAGGCACCTCCTGGCTCGCGGGCATGACGGCAATCGTCAGCAATACCGCGAGTACCACTTTGACGGGCGCCGGAATATTACGGCCTCCAATGACCGGCGTGATCGCCAGCATCGACGACACCCTCACCAGCGGCCAGAAGAACTTTCCCAGCCAGGCGGTGATATCGGCAGTGGAGAGCACCAACGGTTGCATGGCAATCGTCCGTCAGCCAATCAAACCAGGGATTTCCTGGATCAGGTTCTGGGTGAACGAAATCAGTTTGCCGAGCAGCCAGTGCCCCGTCATGAAAAGCACCACCACCAGACCGAGCAGCTTGGGAATGAAGCTGAGCGTCATTTCGTTGATCTGGGTGGCCGCCTGAAACATGCCAACCACCAATCCGATCGCCAACGCCGCACCCAGCAAGGGCGCCGACAGCAGCACGGTCAGCATCAGCGCATCCTGCGCCAGGCTGATGACGGTTTCCGGCGTCATGAGTAGAAACTCCCTGCCAACGTTCCCATCACCAGCGCCCAGCCATCCACCAGCACGAACAACATCAGTTTGAACGGCATGGAAATGATCATTGGCGACAACATCATCATACCCATGGACATCAATACACTGGCAACTACCAGGTCGATCACCAAAAACGGAATGAACAACAGAAAACCAATCTGAAACGCCGTCTTCAGTTCACTGGTGAGGAATGACGGCATCAGCACCAGCAAGGAGACATCCTCGGGCGAATCGATCTTCGATTTTCCCGACAGATTGAGAAACAGCGCCAGATCATCTTCGCGCGTCTGATGGAGCATGAAATCACGAACCGGCGTTTCCGCGCGGGCCAGCGCCTCGGTCATGCTGATCTGGTCGTCCATATAGGGCGAAATGGCATTGTCATAGACCTTCCCAATCACCGGCTGCATGACGAACAACGTCAGAAACAACGCCAGTCCAATCAGAATCTGATTCGAGGGTGTCTGCTGCGTCCCCAGCGCGGTGCGAAGAATGGCGAGCACAACCACGATTCGGGTGAAAGATGTCATGGTCAGCAGCAGTGTCGGCAACAGCGTCAAGGCTGTCATCAGAAACAGCGCCTGCATGCTCAACGTGTATGTTTCACCACCATTGGGACCTGCCTGAACCGAAACCGCGGGCAGTCCCGGTGCCGCCGAGGACACAGCGGGCAGCAACAACAGCAACATCAGGCCCAACGACCCACCCCGGCGTACAAGCAACCGTTTACGCATCCCGTTCCTCCTCCGCCCCCGGTACTGTCGGTGCTTGCATCTGGGCCGCCAGTGCCGAACCGAAGCCGTCAGCGTCGGCTGGCCCAGCCGGCAGCACATGCAGCTTTTTGATATTCCCCTGGGTCAAGCCCAGCAGAATCTGGCTCTGCCCGGCCTGCACGATCACCAGCCGCTCGCGCGCGCCCAGCGACAACATGGATACCACTTTGAGCTGATCATTCACCTTTCTGGAATAATTGCCCAGTCCATAGCGGCGGGCATACCAAGCGAAGGCTGCCAGCAAACCCAGCACCAGTCCCATGCTCACCAGCATTTTGATAACGTAGCCGGAAATCTGAACCGGGGTGTGTGAGGTCACACTGTCCCCGGCCGCCCACAGCGATGCTGGCGCCATAGAAAGCACCAGCACCGACAACCTTGCGGACAGTCCGGGCGCTCGCCCCACTGAGTGAGCTCGAAACATCATCGCTAGAGGTTCTTGACCCGCTCCATCGGGCTGACCACATCGGTCAAACGAATACCAAAACGATCATCGATCACCACTGCCTCGCCACGCGCCACCAGTGTGCCGTTGACCAGCACATCCATTGGCTCATCGGTCATCTTCTGCAATTCCACGACCGATCCGCTCTTGAAGTTCATCAGGTCACGGATACTGACGCGTGTGCGCCCCAGTTCCATCGACAAGGTGACCGGAATATCCATCAGCATGCCCATGTTGGCGGAATTGCCATCTGCCGCGTTACCGGTAACCTGGGTCGCGGCCGATTGCGTAGCCGCGTCGGTATTATCAAGTGTTGTCTGGTCGTTCATTTCCATCATTCCCTCTGATCAATTTCCTTTTCCCTGCTGTTCAGATAAAGCCACTACAGGATCTTCGCCGAGATCATGCCGTTGGATGCGCCCACCATGGCTCGGAACAGCGGGATATTCTCAACATAGAAAGTGGCCTGCTGGTTCTGTCCGAGCGGAATGAAACTGCCCTCTTCGAATTCCAGCAATTTTCCCAATGTGATCGCTGTCTCCGAGATCGTTCCCCGCAATTCCAGCGGTGCTTCCAGAAACATGTCGGTGAAGCGGCGTGACCACTCCGCATCATCCCTATCCGGCTGGTCGAGCAGCGCCTTGAGCATCGGCTTGACCGGCTCGATGCTCGAATACGGAATGGCGATATGAAACTCGCCCTCGCCCTTGGGGAAAACAATCCTGAATTTGCTGGTCACCATCACTTCCGCCGGATTGGCAGGGCTGGTGACTTCAGGACCAATCTCCTCACGTACGAACTGCGGCTGGATATCGAACAGCGTCGACCACGCCTCTGCCAGCGACTTGAAAGCGCTATTGATGACATGCTCCACCATGCGCCGTTCGGTATTGGTCAGGGGGCGGTTCTCCGATATTTCCGGCTTGCTGCCACCGCCACCAAAGAAACGATCGACCAGCGTATAGATCAGCTCAGCGTCGAGATACATCAGTGACGCGCCTGGCAAAGGTGCCAGCTTGACCCGGTTGATACTGCCGCCGATGCCCAGGCTATGGGTATATTCCTCATATTTGAGCATCGAGAAGCTACTCAACTCTACCCGCACCGTCTGCCGCAACAACGTCGATATTTCACTTGTCATCCGCTCTGCGAAACGGTGGTTGGCCACCTCCAGCAACGGCAGATGATCTTTCAGCTTGTGTGCGGGATGCTTGAAATCGTATGGAACGATACGGCCGTCACCCGCCGCATACCCTTCTTCGGACGAATCACCCACGCCCTTGAGCAAGGTGTCCTTTTCGTCCTGGGTCAGAATCTCTTCTTCGGCCATCGTCGTTACTGGGTGACAAAACGGGTGAAGAAAACCTCATCGATCGCGGGGGAGCCATAACGCTCCTTCATGACATCCTGAATACAGGCCAATGTCTCACCGCGCAGTTTCTCCTTGGCCTCGGAACTCTGCAACGCCGCAGCATTCTGATCGCCAAACAGCGACAATAATTTGTCACGCACCACCGGCATGTGCTTCTTCAGCGCTTCGATGGCCTTGTCATCCTTGGTCGAGACAGACACATCGATCATCATGTAACGCGGGCGCGCCTTGGGACCAAAATTCACGACGAACTCCGGCTTGAGCTCGAAATATTTCGCTTCCGCAAAAGGGTTGGGTTTCTCCGCAGGCGCGGCAGCTTCAGCTGGTGGCGGTGCCCCCTTGTTCATCATGCCGGTCGCCAGCACAGTGACCAGTGCCGTTGCCAATATCAAGACCAAGGCGCCAAGACCTATTACGAGCTTGTTCATCTATGTCATCCTTTTCTGTCCAATGGTTGCTGGCTGGCAAGCCAACAGGCATCCAGCCTGCCAAGCATTGCCTAGCCCGAATTTCTCACAGAGTCACGACTGCGACCGCCCAATGCGGCGCGCTG
>CAZTJP010000008.1:0-23583 GCA_964613895.1 uncultured Thiotrichales bacterium
CCTCAGGATCGAGATCAATAATCGCCGCCACCAGAAAGCCGGTGCGGACAGAAAGCCCAAGCTTCAAGAAAAGAAACCACTACCAATGAATGAGCCAACTGTATTTATCGTCGACAACAATCCCGATATCTGTCAGGCTATTTCGGAAACTGTCGAATCCATTCCCCTCCCGACCGAATCATTTTCTTCCGCCAATGCGTTTCTCGAGCATTACTCGATATACCGGGTCGGCTGTTTGTTGCTCGATGTGCATATGCCGGAAATGGACGGACTGCAACTGCAACGGCATTTGAATCAGTATAAATACCGATTGCCGATCATCTTCATGACATCACGCGGCGATATCAGAACAGCGGTGACTGCCATGAAGCATGGCGCCATGGATTACCTCGAAAAGCCGCTGCAACCCGACCAGATCTCCAATCTACTCAAGCAGGCAGTCGATATCGACAGAAAACGGCAACAACTGCGGCTCGAACATGCAGCCATCCAGGCTCGTGTGAATAATTTGACACCGAGAGAACGCGAAGTCCTCGATCTGGTCATTCACGAAAATACCAACCGGAAGATTGCGGACTATCTGGGTGTCAGTATCAAGACGGTGGAATTTCACCGCTCGCGGGTCATGCAGAAAATGCACGCCCATTCCCTGCTTGAACTCGCCGAGATGGTGAAAAAGAATGATGCGAGCGAACCGGCGGACACACCCACCCATTGAGCGTGACAAGCATCACACTGGTATCATAGAACCGCGCCAATCAATAAGGTTGCGATCGACAGGATCGCGATAAATTTCAGACAGACGCAATTCTTCAGGCGCGTAGGTTCTCCGGCTTGTGCTTGTTCAGTCAGTCGCTGGAACCAGATACTTATTATTCTTATTATCGCCATGCGGATCACCTCATCTGGATGTCTCTCCCTGAACATCCATCGGCAAGGTGACTGAAAACCTGAACTGATCTATACGTTATCAGCCATTTTCCCGACGGACAGCCGGGAATGATGATGGATCACTGATCCTGCGACTTGTCCTGTGCCTGAACGGACACCTTGGCCCGGGACTCGATTGCCCGATAGACTGCATCGAATTCCCGTTGTTTGTAGCCGGCCTCTACACCCGACAGTCTGACCCGATCCGAATCCGTCAGTTCAATCTTGGGGGTTTTGACCTGATCGACTTCCAGCAAGACGTAACTGCCATCGGACAGAACGTGTCCATCGAACGATGGCTTGCCTTTCGATGGGGCAGGCATCTTGAACAACAGATCGAGCACATCGCCAGCCACCTGTTTGGAGCGCCGGTCGACCAGTCCAGGCTTCTTGACATCTGTTCCCAGCGCCTTGGCGACGGATTCCAGTGTCGCGCCCGAACGGAGTTCGGCCAGCTTGCTCTCGCCAGCCTGACGGGCCAGCTTGCGCGCTTTGTCGTGCTTGATGCGCGCCACGATCTCGTCATGGACTTCAGCCAGCGGTTTAGGCTGTGCCGCTTCGTGTTCCTTGACCCGCACGACGATCTGCCGGCCATCCGCCAGCTCGATGACATCGCTGTTATGTCCATCCAGCACTGCCTGGCTGAATGCCGCAGCCAGCACCTTCGGATCACGGGCGATACCCGTGGCTTGCTTGCGCGTCAGCCAGTCGGTGCTTTGAATCTTCAGGCCCGTCGCATCCGCAACCGGGTCCAGGGAATCGGGAGATTCGTAGGACACCGTCACCAGTTGCTCGGTTTTGTCGACTGCAATCCGGCTCGCCTCGCGGGCGCGATACTCCTTCTCGACTGCCGCCTTCGCCTCTTCGAAACTCTGCTGTTTGCGAGGCTTGATCTCGAGCAATTTGATCAACTCGATGCCCTGCGCGGTTCGTACCGGCTGGCTGACCTTTCCCACCTCGAGGCCGAACAGCGTTTTTTCGAAAACAGGATCCATATCACCGGGCGCGATGAAACCCAGATTGCCACCATTTTTCGCCGACAGTTTGTCATCCGAATGCTCCTTGGCCAGCGATTCGAATGACGCCCCCTCCTCCAGCTGTGACAACAACGCCCTGGCCTTCGCCTTGGCCTGCTCGACCTGATCGTCGGTCGCATTCGCTGGCAGCTTGATCACAATATGGCTGGCTTTCCGGGTTTCTGGCGTGGCGTAGGCATCGCGTTCTTCCTCGTAGAGCTTCCGCAATGCCTCATCACTGACATCGACCTGCTTCGCCAGCGATTTCTCATCCAGTACGACATAGTCCAGCTTGACGCGTTCATCCGTCAGAAACTCACGGCTGTGCTTCTTGTAGTACTCCTGTACCTCTTCCTCGCTGACCTTGACCCGATCCTCGAAACTGGCTGGATCGATCAATACATAGGCGACATCGCGTTGCTGCTGCTCAAGCGCGAGATAACGCTTGCCCATCCCCGGCGGCAGAAATGCACTGTCCGCCAGCGCCTGGCGAAACTGGTCGTGCTGGAGCTGAAGACGCACATCATGCTCGTAACCGGCCTTGTTCATTCGTTGAGCTTTCAGCAACTGGTCATAACGTTCGGCGCTGAATTTTCCATCGACCTGAAATGCCGGTTCAGACTGAATCTTTTCCACCACCTGACGGTCACTGGCACGGAACCCGGCCGAACGGGAATACTGCGCCATCAGTCGCTGCCTGATCAGGCTGTTCAACACCTGTTGACGCATCGCCTTGCCTTCCAGCATTGCAGGCGGCACATTGGTGCCAAACATTGCCCGCAAGCGCCGCTGCTGAAGCTGAATAGCGCGCTGCAATTCGGTGCTGGTGATGTCATCGCCGTTGACGGTTGCAACCACCTGCTTGCCCCCGCCCCCCAGGTAGGACTGAATGCCCCACAACATGAAAGGGATCGTGATCAGGCCGATGATGATGTATGCGAACAGGCCTTGTGACTTGTCTCGGATGGATTGAAGCATTTCTCAAACCGTGGCATGGATAAAGAGACGGGATTTTATACTGTTTGGCCGCGGGATGCTTGCCTTGCCCCATCAAGCAGGGCCCGCCCCAAAAAAGAAAGACGCCGCAAGGGCGTCTTTCCTGAATAGTGGCGGAGCGGACGGGATTCGAACCCGCGACCCCCGGCGTGACAGGCCGGTATTCTAACCAACTGAACTACCGCTCCAAACGATCTGGTGGGTGCTGAGAGATTCGAACTCCCGACCCTCTCCTTGTAAGGGAGATGCTCTACCAACTGAGCTAAGCACCCCTGTATCAGAGGACGACTGTATCTCCCCCTGAATGAAGGCGCGCTAGTTTACGGCATCTTTCAGCGCTTTGCCAGCCTTGAAGCTGGGAATATTGCTGGCGGCAATCTTGATCGGATCACCGGTGCGGGGATTGCGGCCGGTGCGGGCTTCACGCCGCTTGATCGAGAAAGTACCAAAACCAACGAGACTGATGGAGTCCCCTTTTTTCAGCGCATTGGTGACAACATCGACAAAAGCGTCCGCAGCGCGCGCCGCATCTGCCTTGCTGAAACCGGTTTCTTCCGCAATTGCATTCACAAATTCTGATTTATTCATTGGATATCCAAAAAGATAATTTTAGGCGATTGAACATGAAAAGGGGTCAATAGAATATCTGAAAAAAATCGTACATCCCTGAATACTGTGATTCTACACTGAAGCGTACTGGTTCGAGCCTCATTCAGCTATTGAACCCGCTCTGGAAGAACCGGCGACTCCATCTGTGGTTGGCCCCGTATGAATGAGGGCGACTTTATAGCAACCTGCTCCGCGGAATGTCAATGAATTCGGGAAATTTTACGATATCGTGACAATCAGGACGGAAGTATGTCAAGCGCCTCCGTGATTGAGGCAGGACTCCGCAATCCAGTGCCAAGCAGCGTTGACACGAACAAGCGGGGTAAGCCGAGTAGTTACTGTAAATCTAGATTTACATCGGAGGTAACTCATTTTACTTTAAAAAAAAGCTCACAATGGATAGAATCGAGAGACGGAATTTACAGCGCTCAGCCAGCGAATCTCACCAGCAGCGCTCAACCAAAGGGAATCTGTAACGGATGGAGCAAGGCGAATGAAAATCCTCCAGTATCTTGGAGTCGCAGCCCTGGCGCTGCTGATCGCGGTTGCACTGGCCGTGCTGCCCAACAGAATCGAATCACGATTGCTTCAACAAACTCGTAATACGTTGATCGAGCACGATCTGGCATGGGTCGAACCTTCCATCGATGGCCAGGAGCTGACAATTCGCGGAACACCGCCCTCCTATAAGGAGAAACAACGTGCCGAAACCGTGCTGCGGTCAATACCCGGCATCCGTGTCATTCACAGCCATCTGGGAGAACCTGCCTCGGATGACATGCCATTCAGCGCCCCCCGGGTGACACAAGGCCACGCCTTCTTTTCCGGACCCGGCGCAACCACCGATATATCCGATACATCTCAGGTGGCGACAGCCTCGGAAGCCAAACCATCGACTCGCGAAAACCCGGCCACGGTCTCTGGCAGCCAGCCAGAAGGTGCCCCCGCCGACCCCTCAGGTAAGGCATCCGCTACCGAACTGGTGCCCGCCAAGCTGTCAGCCTCCAAACGTTGCCAGATGGCGCTGCAACAGGCTTTCAAGGGTGAGACCATCCACTTCCGCATGAACACCTCGGTCGTGCGGCCCGCCAGCAGAAAACTCCTCCAGCGGCTGCTGCGCGCGATCAAGCAGGATTGCCAACATGTCAACCTGACGATTGCCGGATACACCGACAGCCTTGGCCCCGCTGATGTCAACCTCAAACTCAGCGAGGCGCGCGCTGTCGCCATTCGCGACTTCCTGGTCAGCAAGGGAGTCGAAAAGAAACGTCTCAGTACGGTCGGATATGGAGAGTCCAAACCAATTGCCGACAACAACACGCGCGCAGGCCGCATCAGGAATCGGCGCATCGAAATTTATCCCGGAGGGTAAAACCATGCTGTATCTCGTAACCAACATCATCGTTTATCTGGTAGCCGCCGCGGCGCTCGGATGGCTGATCGGCTGGGCAGGTGGCAAACGCCGGGAAAGGCAGCTCAGCGACAGTCTGCGTGAAATCGAAGCGCGCCATGCCTCGCTGGAGGACTATCGCGACCGCATCAACAAGGAGAATTTCAACCTGAAAGAACAGGTTCGGGAAAAAGCACGTGAGATTGCGCACCTGAAACGCACTGCCGAGAACAACCGCGTCAAGTCTCAAACCTTCGAGATGGAACATGGCGATATCCGAAGAAAGCTCGAACAACTCGACGAAACCTCATCTTCACGGGAAGAGAACCTGCGAGCTGAGATCGACAACTTGCGCAAGGAGCTCACCAAGGCCCGCAGTCAGGTCAGCGAACTGATGGACAGACATTCACGTCTGGTTCAGGAGAAGAAATCGCTCGAACGACAACTCCAGTCGCGCCAGGACCACGGTGTACATTCATCCACGCTCGAGAATGAACTCAGTGCCGTGAAAACCGAACGGAGAAAACTCGCCGCTCAGGTCGATCTGCTGCTTAAGGAACGCGCTGATTACGAGGAGCGCATACAGAACCTGGTCAAGGAGCAGAAGGAATTGAGCAAACAGGTTCGCGAACTGAAAAAACTCGAGGCGACCACCGAAAAGATCGAGGAATTGACCACCCAGATCATCGATATCCGCAACGAACGAGACGATTACTTCAATCGTCTGAGAACGATCTCGAACGTCATCGAACCCTGCGCCTGAAGCGCGCACGGACAATCTCGACAAGCATCGCGGTGAGCATGAATGCTTCCGCCGCATAGGTCGCGATCAGGGCACCTTTCCAGGCCAGCCTGGGAATCAGCCACAGATTCAACAGGATATCCATCGCGGCGCCGATCAGGAGGATGATCACTACCACCGTCTGACGCTCGGCGCCGCCCAGCACGGTCTGGAAGAACATCCGCGGCACGGCCAGCAACGGCATCCATGCCAGCAACCGCAACACGGGCACCACCCCCTGGTACTGCTCCCCCAGAAGCCACGGAAAGATGCCGGCAAGCTGATAAATCGCCACTGAAATGAAGACTGCATAAGCCAGTGGCGCGGGTACAATCTTCAACGCCTGCGTACCACCTGGCTGATCCGCATCGCTGTTGGAGGCACGAAAAAATCGGGGCAATACTGCGGTCAACAGTCCCTTGAGCGGAATATTCGCCATGTCGATGACGCGGTAACCCGCCGAGTAGAGCCCTGCCACGCTCAGCGAACTCAAGCTGGCAAGCATGGTTTTATCGATCTCGGCATACAACCTTTGCGCCATCCCGGCCAATGCATATCCCCACCCTGCCCGCCATGCGCCGAGGATGCCGGCTTTGGGGAAGACTGCGGCGCCCAATTCCTTGTGAACCACCCACAGGGTATATAGCGCGGCCAGGAATGAAGCGCCGGCATAGAGCCACACCCAGAGCGTCAAACGTGTATCGACAGTCAGCCAGCGGAGCATCAGTGAAAAAACCACCGCTGCCATCAGTCTCGGTAACACCGGCGCCAGCGCCATCCAGGCTGTGCGTCCGATTCGCTCATGGCCCTGAAACGCCGCCGCAGCGGCAAATGCGAGCGGCGCCAGCAGAATTTCAGCGATCCCCAAACCAAGAATGACGTGGACGGGAATCCCCGTTGGCAGAATCTTCCAGGCTATCAACAGGTAGATGACGAACAGCAGCGGTGCGGACAGCAGAATCGATGCCAGGGTCCGTCCCCAGGCATCGGGGAAACGCTCCGGCACGCGAGCCACATCCCGAATCAGCAAGGCGTTGACGCCAAAACCAGTGAGCGCCCCGGTTGCGCCCGCCAGCGCCATGACCGCGGCATAGGCACCGTAACCACGTACACCGAGCGCCCGAACCGCAATCAAAAATACGATCACTTGTCCCGCCGTACGCAAACCAAGTCCTGCCGTCATCGAAACGGAATTGCGCGCCAGCCGGCCTGGCTTCCACCGCAGCAGCCGTGCAATCGAATGCTTCATGGATCGAGATGCCGCCAGGAACGGACGATACGGAAAACCGGCGTTACCGGAATCGTGGGACAGAACGGAAGGAACCTTTTGCTGGAGCCTGCAAAAAGATTGGTAGCGGGGGCAGGATTCGAACCTGCGACCTTCGGGTTATGAGCCCGACGAGCTGCCAGACTGCTCCACCCCGCAACGAGGAGGCGAATGATAGTCACAGTACCGGCAGATTTCAACCCCCGTTCGGGATTTTTGTTGTACCCCTGTCACTGCAGGGTAACGATGCACATCGACATCAACAAGCCGGGAAAGATCCCCACCAGCAACATCAGCAAGCCATTGGCGGAAAGCGCGAGATTGACGTCGAGTTTACCGTTGATCGACATCTCGGCCTGTGGTTTCTCGAAATACATATACCACATCACGCGCAGATAATAATAAGCACCCACCACGGACAACAACACCGCGTAGATTGCCAACCCCACCTTGTGAACACCGAGTACGGCCTGCAACACCGACAGCTTGGCGACAAAACCTGCGGTTCCCGGAATACCGATCATCGATGCCAACAGCAACAACATGATGAACGCGATCCACGGATGGGTTTCATTGAGCCCCTTGAAATCATCGAGCCGATCAGCCTCGGCGCCCTTGTGGCTCAGCAGCAGGATCACACCGAAAGCGCCCAGTGTGGTGAAGGCATAGACGATGGTATAGAACATCGCCGAAACATAGCCGGACTTGGTGGCAGCCAGAATACCGAGCGCAATGAAACCAACATGGGAGACCGTCGAATAGGCCAGCATACGCTTGATATTGGTTTGCGCAATGGCCACGACATTGCCGATTCCGATCGACAATACCGCCAGTGCGACCAGCATACCCTGCCATTGACTGCTCAACTCGCCCAAGCCGGAAGCCAGCAAGCGCATCGCCATGGCGAAGGCAGCAATCTTTGGCGCAGAGCCCACGAACACGGTGACCGACGTTGGCGCACCTTCATAGACATCTGGCGCCCACATGTGAAACGGCGCCATGCTCAGTTTGAACGCGATACCGGCAACAATGAACACCAGCGCGAACAGCAATGCCGCCTGCCGATAACCTTCCACATGCATGGCTTCTGTGATCCGCTTCGAGATCTGAGCCAGATCGAGACTACCGGTCAAACCATAGATGATCGACATACCGTACAGCAGCATGCCGGATGCAATCGCGCCGAGCACGTAATATTTCATGGCGGCTTCCGATGCGGCGGCCGAATTCCGATTGAAAGCCACCAGCGCGTACATCGACAGTGACAGAATCTCCAAACCGAGATAGAGATTCAACAGACTGTGGCCGGAAACCAGCACCGCCATCCCCAACACGGCCAGCAAACCCAACACATAGTATTCGCCTCGATGTATCTGGCGATCTTCGAGATAATCGCGTCCGTAGAGAAACACACCGAAACTGACGATATAGATGAAAATCTTGAGAATATCGCCCATTTCATCACGCACGAAACTGCCATCGAACACATGCAGTGCTCCATCCGGCGCTGTCATCAGCGTCAACGCAATGGCGCCCAGCAGGGTCGCCTGCGTCAACACATACGTGATGATGCGTTTCTCCTGAGCCACGAACAGATCGACGAGCAGAACGACACAGGCCATGCCGAGCAGAAAGATTTCCGGAATCGCTGGCGCCAGATCAAGCATGTTCATGAACCCACCTTAGTCGCTGTCGCGAACTGAATCAGATTTTCCACACTGGCGTGCATCACATCGAGCAATGGATTCGGCCAGATACCGATGGCGATGACCGCAACCGCGAGCGCAGCCAGAAAAAAGAATTCCCGCCGGTTGATATCCTCGAGTTTGGCCACATTCTCGTTGGCCACCTTGCCGTACAACGTGCGACGGATCATCCACAACGTGTAAGCGGCGCCAACGATCAGCGTCAACGCAGCGAAGAAGGCAATCCAGAAATTGGCCTTGAAGGCTGACAGAATCACCAGAAATTCGCCAACGAATCCCGACGTACCCGGCAACCCCGAATTGGCCATTGCAAACAACACCATGAAACCGCCGAATACCGGCATCATCTGGATGACACCACCGTAATCGGCAATCAACCGGGTATGCATGCGATCGTAAACCACCCCTACGCACAGAAACATAGCGCCGGAAATGAAGCCGTGTGACACCATCTGCACCATACCGCCTTCGATACCCATGGCCGCGCCACCCGTATCGCCGCTATGAGCGATGATGCGGTAGAGAATGAAAAAACCCAATGTCACGAACCCCATATGAGAGATCGAGGAATAGGCGATCAGCTTTTTCATATCCTTTTGCACCAGCGCGACGAAGCCGATATAGACGATTGCGATCAGCGACATACCGATCACCAGCCAGTCCAGCGCCCGACTGGCATCCGGTGTGATCGGCAGCGAAAAGCGCAGAAAACCGTAACCACCGATTTTCAGCATGATCGCCGCCAGAATCACCGACCCTCCCGTCGGCGCCTCGACGTGAGCATCGGGCAACCAGGTGTGTACCGGCCACATTGGCACCTTGACGCCGAATGCAATCAGAAACGACAGAAAAATGAATATCTGCGGCTTGAGTTCGATCGGCTGGCGATGAAAATCGAGGATTTCGAAACTGCCCGACAGGGAATACAGATAGATCAGCGACACCAGCATGAATACCGATCCGAAAAACGTATAGAGAAAGAATTTCATCGTGGCGTAGATGCGTCGCGGCCCGCCCCAGATACCGATGATCAGGAACATCGGGATCAGCATCGCCTCGAAGAAAATATAGAAAAGCATCGCATCCAGTGCCGCGAAGGCGCCCACCATGACCCCCTCGAGCACCAGGAAAGCCGCAAAATACTGTGCCACCCGATGCTGGATCACTTCCCAGCCCGCGATCACCACCAGCACGGTGATGAAAGTCGTCAGAATAACCAGCGGCATGGACAAACCATCTACGCCGAGGTGGTAATTGATATTGAAGGCTTCGATCCAGCGGTGATACTCCTCGAACTGCATCGCCGCGGTACTGGCATCGAAAGCGGTATACAACGGAATACTGAGCACGAATACGATCACGGAAATCGCAAGCGCCAGGCGGCGAACCGTATCCGCCGAACGGTCTCCAAAGATCAGCAACGCAAAGCCGCCCATGATCGGCAGCCAGGTCACCAGCGACAACAGTGGCCAGTTAGCCATGCGCCACCTCCCTCACCGCTGCGGTCACACCTGGCCCGGATTTCTCACAGGGTCGCGTAGCGAGGCCGCTCAAGGGAGTGTGATGGCTGGCGTTCGCGACCGAGGGCCGCGCAGGCGTAGTCGACACGACGTCGAGCCGCACGACCGAGTGAACGCCAGTCAGCGCACCGCATTGGACAGTCGCAGTCGTGACCCTGTGAGAAATGCGGGCTGGATCGTTGCAACATCTACTCATTGTTCTGTTTTTCCATAATTGACCAAGCAGGAATGCGTGATTCACCCTGTAACCCACTGTCAGCCACGCAGTACGAACCAACCCAGAAAACCGAGCAGCCCGAGAATCATCACGAAACTGTAGTGGTACAGCAGGCCGCTCTGGAGATACCGGGTGACCGCCGCCACACCACCAACCAGGCGGGCACTGCCGTTGACGATACCTTCGATGAGCTTCTGATCACCAAACCGGGACAAAAAGTTGCCGATCGCCAGGCTGCCTCGAGCGAATACGCGTTCATTAAAATCATCGAAGCCATACTTGTTCATCAACAGGTCGTAGAGCCAGGAGAAACGCCGTGCAGCCATATCCGCGATCTCGGGCTTGCGGGTATAGATGAACCAGGCCAGCCCCAGACCGGACATGGCCAGCCAGAAAGGTGGCGCGACAAGGCCGTGCTGGATCATCGCCCAGGCGCCCTCGAAATGTTCACGCATGTGATGGATCGCCTCATGCTCATGAGCGACGGTGATCACACCCTTGAAATAATCGCCCACCACCACCGGGTCGATCAGATAACCAGCCAGTACCGAAGGAACGGCCAGTGCGATCAGGGGAACAGTCACTACCCAGGGCGACTCCTTCAAATGTGACCGTGTATGTTCATCCATGCGTTCTTCAGTATGAAAGACGAGGAAAAACATGCGAAAACTGTAAAATGCAGTGACGAACACGCCCAACAGCACCATCCAGTACGCAAACCCCGAACCGGGAATATGCGACAACTGCACGGCCTCGATGATCGAATCCTTGGAGAAGAATCCGGCAAAGCCAGGAAAGCCGATCAACGCCAGCGAACCGATCAACGACGTCCAGTAGGTGATCGGCATGTATTTCTTCAGCCCACCCATTTTGCGAATATCCTGAACATGGTGCATCGCAATGATGACCGAACCAGCCGCCAGGAACAGCAGTGCCTTGAAAAAGGCATGCGTCATCAAATGGAAGATACTGGCAGCATAGGCCGAGGCGCCCAGGCCAACCGTCATGTAACCGAGCTGGGACAGCGTCGAATACGCCACCACCCGCTTGATATCGTTCTGAACGATACCCACCAGCCCCATCAGGAACGACGTCAGCGCACCGATCACCAGTACGAATGACAACGCCACCTCACTGTGCTCGAACAACGGCGACATCCGCGCCACCATGAAAATACCGGCGGTCACCATGGTCGCGGCATGGATCAGCGCCGAAATGGGCGTCGGGCCTTCCATCGAATCCGGTAGCCAGACGTGCAGCGGAATCTGTGCCGACTTGCCCATGGCACCGACGAACAGCAACAGACAAGCCACGGTCAGAACCGACCAGGCGTGATCACCGAACAGCGTGATCGTTTGGCCTTCGACCTGCTCGACATGCGCAAAGACGGTGTGATAGTCGAGGCTGCCAAAATACATGAGCACCGTGGCAATCCCCAGCAGAAATCCGAAGTCACCCACACGGTTGACCAGAAACGCCTTGAGGTTGGCATAGACGGCGGAATCACGCGTCGACCAGAAACCAATCAACAGGTAGGACACCAGGCCCACCGCTTCCCAGCCAAAGAAGAGCTGCATGAAATTGTTGGCCATCACCAGCATCAGCATGGAGAATGTGAACAGCGAAATATAACTGAAGAAACGCTGATAGCTGTTGATGC
The DNA here is from genome assembly GCA_964613895.1 of uncultured Thiotrichales bacterium. GTDB lineage: Bacteria > Pseudomonadota > Gammaproteobacteria > UWMA-0217 > UWMA-0217 > HyVt-560. The sequence goes on from CAZTJP010000008.1 coordinate 12,093, forward strand.
CGGCGCGCGAATCCTCGGGCCAGTTCTCTTCATCATGCGCCATGTAACCGATGGTATAGACATGCACCATCAACGAGACGAAAGTCACCACCACCATCATCAGAGTCGTCAGGCTGTCGATCAGAAAACCCACTTGAAAACCGGTGCCACCCGACAATGCCCATTGATAGACCGTGGCATTGTAAGCGCCGGCGTGGTCGAGCACGATGTGCTTGAAGGCCAGCAGGGAACCGAGAAAAGCAATGGCAACGCCGGTGATCGTCACCCGGTGCGCCCCCTTGCGGCCAATGCGCGCACCAAACAGTCCCGCCACGATCGAACCGATCAGTGGCGCCAGAGGGATCATCAGATAAATGGATTCCATGCGCCAGCCCTACCCTTTCAGCTCGTCCAGATCATCGATGTTGATGGAGCGCCGGTTACGAAACACCGTGATCAATATCGCCAGACCGATAGCAGCCTCTGCCGCCGCCACCGTCAGTATGAAGAACACGAAGACCTGCCCGGCCAAATCACCCAGATAATGGGAGAATGCAATGAAATTGGTATTGACCGCGAGCAGCATCAATTCGATGCACACCAGGATCAGGACCAGATTCTTCCGGTTGAGGAAGATGCCGGCAATCGCGATCGAAAACAGTATCGCGCTCAGAATCAGATAGTGGGACAGTGGGATCATGAACGCGACTCCGATTTCATCTTGACCAGACGCACACGCTCTTCGCGACGCACCTTGATCTGCTGGGCAGGATCCTGACGGCGGGTGCCGGGACGACGCCGGAATGTCAGCGTGATCGCCGCCACCATCGCAACCAGCAAGACAACAGCCGCCAGTTCGAACGAATAGAAATAATCGGTATAGAGCACGCTGCCGAGTTCATCGACATTGCTATAGCCTTCCGGACGAGGTGGTGGCCCTTCGACCTGGAACAGCTTGCCATCGAGCACCCAGACCATCAGCCCCGCCAACGCCAGCGCAATAGGGACGCCAATGGCGAAATAACGCACGAACCCGGCCCGCATTTCCGTGAGATTGATATCCAGCATCATCACCACGAACAGGAACAGCACCATCACGGCTCCGACATAGACCAGCACCAGTACGATGCTGAGAAACTCCATTTCGAGCAGCATCCACAACACCGAACCACAGAAGAAAGTCACGACCAGCAGCAAGACCGAATGCACGGGATTTTTCACCGTGATCAGGCTGATCGCCACGAAAACCTGCAGCACAGCAAAGAAATAGAACAGAAAAGCCGTAAAAGTCATGGTATGAATCCGTTAGCGATAAGGCTCGTCCGCTTCGAGATTGGCCGTTATCCGTTTGTCGTGAATATCACCAATCGCCAGCAGCTTGTCCTTGGTCATGATCTGTTCACCACGCTCCTCGAAGTGGTATTCGAAGATATCGGTTTCCACGATCGCGTCCACTGGACAGGCCTCCTGACAGAAACCGCAATAGATGCACTTGAAAAGGTCGATATCATAGCGCGTGGTACGCCGGGTACCATCGTCACGCTGCTCGGATTCGATGGTGATGGCCAATGCTGGACATACTGCTTCGCAGAGCTTGCAGGCAATACAGCGTTCCTCCCCATCCGGATAGCGCCGTTGGGCATGCAAGCCACGGAACCGGGGAGACAGTGGCGTCTTCTCCTCGGGATACTGAATGGTGATCTTCTTCTTCAGGAAGTGACGACCCGTCACGCTCAATCCCTGCAACAATTCGTACAGGGTGAAACTCTTCAGAAATTGTTTGATGGAAACTGTCATTGCCTACCTCCCGGCTATAGCCAGGGCTTCCAGCCCAGTGCAATTGCCAGACCTTCGCCGAACAACCATACCAGGGTCACCGGAATGAATACCTTCCAGCCCAGCCGCATGATTTGATCGTAGCGGTAACGGGGAAAAGTCGCTCTGAACCAGAGGAACAGAAACATGAAAAAGAGTGTCTTGAATATGAACCAGTGGATGCCGCCACCGAGCAGGGACCCAATCACTGGCCAGTCGAACACCGACGCGGGCACGATACCCTCGAGCGGCGACAGCCAACCGCCAAAGAACAGGATCGCGGTCAGCGCTGAAATGAGGATCATGTTGGCGTATTCCGCCAGAAAGAAGACCGCAAAACCCATGCCGGAATATTCAACATGGAAGCCCGCCACGATTTCCGACTCACCTTCGGCGACATCGAACGGCGAACGGTTGGTTTCCGCCACGCCGGAGATGAAATAGACCAGAAACAGACCTACCAGTGGGAATACGAACCAGTGCCATATGCCACCATGCTGGGCGTTGACGATGGCGCCCAGATTCATGCTGCCGGCAGCCATCAGAACGCCGACCAGCGCAAAACCCATCGCCAGTTCATAGGCAACCACCTGAGCTGCCACACGCATGGCGCCCATCATGGCGTATTTGGAGTTGGAGGCCCATCCGGCGATGATGACGCCATAAACGCCCAGCGAACTGAGCGCCAGCACATACAGCAAACCGGCATCGATATTGGCCAGCACCATGGTGGCGGAAAAGGGAATCACCGCCCAGGCGGCCAATGCCGGCCCAATGCTCAAAACAGGCGCCAGCAACAGCAGAAAGCGATTGGCGTTGCTGGGGATGATGACTTCCTTGGTGAGCAGCTTGACGGTATCGGCGATGGGCTGCAGCAAACCGAACCAGCCGACCCGGTTGGGGCTGATACGCGCCTGCATGTAACCAATGACTTTCCGCTCGGCATAGGTGTAATAGGCGACCGTCAGCAGCAGCGGTACAAGGATCAGAACGATTCCGACGAGGATGATGATCAGTGTCGCCATCCAGTCGGGCAGAAATGTCAGCAGGGATCTCAAACCATCCATCGTCACACCCTCGCCAGTTCAACGGGACCAGAAGCCGCACCCAACTGGCTGTGGGCCGGATAGCCGCTTTGCAGGCAGACCACGCCCGGCCGCAGCGACGGGTCGATCTCCACCGTCATTTCCGTGCCAGCGCCTTGCTGCATGATCTTGATGCGATCACCATCGGCGACGTTGTACTTGTCCGCATCCTCGGCAGACATCCGCAACACATCGCGCGCATCGGCGGTCGCCTGAAGCGATGAGGCTCGTCGCACCACCGCATCCGAACCGTAGATGCCCGGCTCGCTGTAGCGAAACAGCCCATCAACGTCAGTCTGTTCACAGGTGACTGCAGCCACCATCGCATAGCCGCCCGGTGACGGGTCGATGTCGCCGATCGCGGCCCGCGCTGCTTCGAGCACTTCGCCAACGCTGTTCTGATCGAAGCCATCGAGCCCGGCAACGGTGCCCAACATTCTCAGCACCGCCCAACCATGCTTGGCCTGCCCAGGCGGATGTGCAGCCGCTTCGAACGATTGCAGCCGACCCTCGAGATTGATGGCAGAACCGGGCGTTTCGAACGGGGTGGCAATCGGCAGAATGATATCAGCCACCTGCCGCAGTGATTCACTGGCATAAGGGGTCATGGCGACGACCAGATCGGCCGCAGCCAGCGTCTCCATCATACGCTGTGGATCCCGACTGTCGAACTCGGGTTCGACCGAATACAGGAACCAGTTTTTGGCCGGCTGTTCGATCACCGCTCGCGCCGTCCGGCCCGGCGCATCGACCGGCTGCCCGCCCGCGCCACGATGCGGCAGGACACCGCTCAACCAGGCACCCGCGGTATTGGCGCCGGCAGGCAGGTAGCCCAGCTGGACATTCCCCTGTGCTGCCATCACGCCCGCGACGGCATGGATCACGGCGGCATCCGGATGATCGATCGCCTGCGGACCCAGTAACAGCAGCGATGCTTCCTGCTGCAAGGTCTCGGCCATGGCCCGGATGGCGGGATCGTCCTTGCTGTCCGCATCGAGGTTATCGTTCACCACCGAGGGAATATCGACACCCCTGGCATCGAGCAGGTTGTACGCAACGGCAGCCAGTGTCGCCGGCATTGCCAGCGGTGGCACGATCACCGATTCGCGCTGGTCGAAGTAGAAATCGTAATCGCGCGGATTGATCGACATCAGCGAAGCTCCGTTGGCAGCGGCCTTGCGTAGCCGCAACCCGATCATCGGTTGCTCCTTACGCACATTCGAACCCACCAGCAGGATCGCCCTGCGGTTTTCCAACGCTTCGATCGGCAGGCCGAGCCCCGGATAACTCGGCGCCGCATCCTGGCCGCGGAAATCCGAACATTGCAAGCGGTGATCGATCGAGCCGACCCCCAATCCGCGCAACCATTGCTGCGCCAAAAACATCTCTTCCAGCGTGACATTGGGGGAAATCAAGCCGGCAGACTGGCCAGGCTCAGCCGCTTTCATGCGCTTGACCACTTCATCGAGCGCAACCTCCCACCCCACTTCGCGCCATTCACCCCGCGTCTTGATCATGGGCATGGTGGCGCGATCTGCACTGTAGAGCCCTTCGTAGGAGAAACGGTCTCGGTCGGACAACCAGCATTCGTTGATCGCATCATTCTCGTCGGGAACGACGCGCACGATCTCGCCCTTGTTCAAATGACAGATGATGTTGGAACCGACACTGTCGTGCATCGCGACGCTATGCCGGGCCACCAGTTCCCACGGGCGAAACTTGAATCGCGACGGTTTGGCGGTCAGCGCGCCAACCGGACAGATATCGACAATATTGCCCGACAGCTCCGAATCGACGCTTTTCTCAACGAAGGTACCGATCTTCATGAACTCGCCGCGCCCGGTCGCGCCCAGCTCCCGCATGCCAGCGATTTCCGCACCAAAACGCACGCATCGGGTGCAATGGATACAGCGATTCATATCGGTGGCCACCAGCGGACCGAGATTCGGATCCGGCACCGTGCGCTTGGCCTCGGTGAAACGGGAAACATCGCTGCCATAGGTCAGCGCCACATCCTGCAGCTCACACTCGCCGCCCTGATCGCAGATCGGGCAATCCAGTGGATGATTGATCAGCAGAAACTCCATCGTGCCCTTCTGGGCATCGCGCGCCACTTCGGAGCCGGTGAACACCTTCATGCCCTCACCGACCGGTGTCGCGCAGGCCGGCAACGGCTTGGGCGCCTTCTCGACTTCAACCATGCACATGCGGCAATTGGCGGCGACCGACAGTTTTTTGTGATAGCAAAAGCGCGGAATATGGATACCTGCCTGCGTCGCCGCCTCGATGATCATCGAGCCGGGTTTGGCCTTGACTTCCACACCGTCGATTTCGAGAGTTACCAGATCGCTCATATCCTTCACGCCGCCTTGCTCTTGCCGCCATCCAGCATACTGCGGCCGGTTTCAATATAGTGGACGAATTCATCCCGATAATGCTCGATGAAACTGGCAACCGGCATGGCCGCCGCGTCGCCGAGTGCACAGATCGTGCGCCCCTGGATTCTGCCGGCAACGCTGTCGAGCAACTCGAGATCCTCCGGCCGTCCCCGGCCCTCGACGATACGGGTGATGACCCTGTACATCCAGCCAGTCCCTTCACGACACGGGGTACATTGTCCGCAGGACTCGGAGAAATAGAAACGGGAAATGCGCTGCAGCACCTTGACCATATCGGTGGTCTCATCCATGACGATGACCGCACCGGAACCGAGAAACGAACCGGCTTTCTGAATGCTGTCGTAATCCATGTTCAGCGTCATCATCACATCGCCGGGCACCACCGGCACGGATGACCCACCCGGGATGACGGCCTTGAGCTTGCGCCCTTCCAGTACGCCGCCCGCCATCTCGAGCAATTCGGCAAAAGGCGTACCCAACGGGATTTCATAATTGCCCGGCTTGTTGACATGCCCGGAAACCGAAAACAGTTTCTCGCCACCGGCGCCCTCAACGCCCAGATCGGCAAACCATTGGCCGCCTTTGCGCATGATCGTCGGGACGGAAGCCAGCGACTCGGTATTATTGATCGTCGTCGGCTTGCCATACAGACCAAAACCCGCTGGAAATGGCGGCTTGAAACGAGGCTGCCCTTTCTTGCCCTCCAGTGACTCCAGCAGTGCAGTCTCCTCACCACAGATGTAGGCACCGGCGCCCAGCGACGGATACAGATCGAAATCGACGCCGGAATCGAGAATATTCTTGCCCAGATAGCCTTTCTCATAGGCTTCTTTCACGGCCTGCGAAAACCGCTGATAGGGTTCATCGAGGAACTCACCGCGCATATAGTTGTATCCAACGGTGGCGCCGATCGCATACCCGGCGATCGCCATGCCCTCGACCAGCGCATGGGGGTTGAACCGCAAGATATCCCGATCCTTGCAGGTGCCTGGTTCGGACTCGTCGGAATTGCAGACGATGTATTTCTGACCATCCCCCTTGGGCATGAAACTCCATTTGAGGCCGGTGGGAAACCCCGCACCACCTCTGCCGCGCAAGCCGGAAGTCTTGACCTCCTCGATCACATCGGCTGGTGATATCTTCTCGCGCAATATTCTCGACCAGGCTTCGTAACCACCAATCTTCAGGTAGCTCTCCAGTGTGTGAGACTGGTCACCGAACTGTAGCGTTTCGAAACAAATCTGATTGGTCATGGCTCAGTCCAGTTCATCCAGAATCTTGTCGATCTTTTCCGGCGTCAGATCGGTGTGATAGACATGGTTGACCTGCATCATCGGTGCGCCGCAGCAGGCCGCCAGACATTCCTCTTCCTTTTTCAGGTAGAACTTGCCATCGGGCGTGCTTTCGCCAAGCTTGATACCCAGTTTTTTCTCGAGATAATCGACCACGGTATCACTGCCACGCAACATGCAGGAAATATTGGTGCAAACCGAAATTTCGTGGCGCCCCACCGGTTCGAGGTTGAACATCGAATAAAAGCTGGCGACTTCATAGACCGCGATCTCGGGCATGCCGATATAGTCCGCCACCGCATCCATCATTTCCCGGCTGAGGTAATGTTCCTCATGCTGAACCGCACGCAGCGCGCCCAACACGGCCGACTGACGCTGATCTTCCGGATAGCGGCTCAGCCAGTCGTCGATCTCCTGCTTGAGATGGTCGGAAAGCCGGTCGGATTTTCTGGGTTTGGCAACAGTCATCAACGGTCAATCTCCCCGAAAACAATATCCTGGGTGCCAATGATGGCGACCACATCCGCCAGCATATGGCCCCGGGCCATTTCGTCCAGTCCGGACAGGTGCGCGAAACCGGGAGCACGAACCTTGAGCCGATACGGCTTGTTGGCGCCATCGGAAACGATATAGCAACCGAATTCACCCTTGGGATGTTCGATGGCCGCATAAGCCTCGCCCACCGGTAATGTGAAGCCTTCAGTAAAGTGCTTGAAGTGATGAATCAGTGACTCCATGTCACCCTTCATATTGGCGCGCGGTGGTGGCGTGATCTTGTGATCCTCCAGCATCACCGGCCCGGGATTCTTGCGCAGCCAGTCGACGCACTGCTTGATGATCCGGTTGGACTGACGAAATTCTTCTATCCGCACCAGATAACGGTCGTAACTGTCGCCATTGGTGCCGACCGGGATATCGAAATCCAGTTCATCATACACTTCGTAGGGCTGCTTCTTGCGCAGATCCCATTCGACGCCGGAACCCCGCAGCATCGGGCCGGTGAATCCCATCTGCATGGCGCGTTCCGGAGAAACGATGCCGATATCGACCAGCCGCTGTTTCCAGATACGGTTATCGGTCAGCAGTGTTTCGTAATCATCGACACAGGCAGGAAAACGGTTGGTGAAGTCCTCGATGAAATCCAGCAAAGAACCTTCGCGATTGGCGTTCAATTCCCGCGTGCGGGCTTCGCTGCGACCACCTTCGACCTTGTACTTGGGCATGCTGTCGGGCAGATCGCGGTAGACGCCGCCGGGACGATAATAGGTGGCATGCATGCGGGCACCGGACACCGCCTCATAACAGTCCATCAAGTCCTCGCGCTCACGGAACGCGTAGAGAAAGACGGTCATCGCTCCCACGTCCAGCGCGTGAGAGCCGATCCAAAGCAGATGATTGAGAATGCGGGTGATTTCGTCGAACATGACCCGGATGTACTGGGCCCGTTTGGGCGGGGTGATGCCCAGCAGTTTCTCCAGCGCCAGCACATAGCCATGTTCATTGCACATCATCGACACATAGTCGAGCCGGTCCATATAGCCGATGCTCTGGTTATATGGCTTGCTTTCCGCCAGTTTCTCGGTACCGCGATGCAGCAGTCCGATATGCGGATCGGCCCGCTGGACGACTTCGCCATCCATCTCGAGCACCAGACGCAATACGCCGTGCGCAGCCGGATGCTGTGGACCAAAATTGACAGTGTAATTACGGATTTCAGGCATTCGGCTTGTCCTCCGCCGGTTCACGCACGATGCGCGGTGTCAGCACGCGTGGTTCGATACTCACGGGTTCATAGACGACCCGCCGCCGTTCCGGGTCATAACGCATCTCCACATGACCGATGAGCGGAAAATCCTTGCGGAAAGGATGTCCGACGAAACCGTAATCGGTAAGAATGCGGCGCAGATCAGGATGCTCACGGAAGATGACCCCAAACAAATCGAAGGCTTCCCGTTCGAACCAGTTGGCGCTGCTCCAAACCGACACCAGCGAATCCATTGCCGGCTGATCGTTATCGGTACAATAACTGCGAATTCGAAGACGGCGGTTGGCATCGAGCGACAGCAGATGAACGACAACACAGAAGCGAGGGCCATCCATCTCGACCGGTTCCGATGAGCTGTCGAAGGTCTGACGGGCAGCCGTCACGGGTTCCAGTCCCCGACTGAAACCGCCGGCGTCGGAGGTATCGGTATTCCACTCGGTCTGACCGAATGAAAGATAGTCGACCACGGTCAGGTCGATCAGCATCTCGAAAGAAAATTCGTCGCGAAGCGCGCTGCAAACCTGCCGATAACGCTCGGCCGGCACGGTCAGCGTCAATTCACCGAACTCGATTTTGCTGTCGGAGATATCGTCACCGAAACGATTCCCAAGGTCACTCTGTAATGCCGCCAGTCTGCTACTCATGAAGCCCCGCCATCAACGCGCAATGGTATTGGTTCGCCGAATCTTCTCCTGCAACTGCATGATGCCGTAGATCAGCGCTTCAGCAGTGGGAGGACAGCCCGGCACATAGATATCGACCGGAACGATACGATCGCAACCACGCACCACCGAGTAGGAATAATGGTAGTAACCGCCGCCATTGGCACAGGATCCCATCGAGATCACCCAGCGCGGTTCCGGCATCTGGTCGTACACCTTGCGCAGCGCACCCGCCATCTTGTTGGTCAGCGTGCCGGCGACGATCATCACGTCGGACTGCCTGGGCGTGGCCCGAAAGATACCGGCGCCGAAGCGATCGAGGTCATAGCGGGAGGCCGCTGCATGCATCATCTCGACCGCGCAGCAGGCCAGTCCAAACGTCATGGGCCACAGCGACCCGGTTCGCGCCCAGTTGATCAGTTTATCGGCGGAAGTGGTGACGAACCCTTCCTCCAGCAGGCCCTCTATTCCCATTCCAGTGCCCCCTTGCGCCACTCGTAGACAAAACCCACGATCAAAATTCCCAGAAATACCGCCATGGAAACCAGCCCAAAAATACCGATTTTCGACAACACCACGGCCCACGGGAACAAAAAAGCGATTTCCAGATCGAAGATGATGAAAAGGATCGCTACCAGGTAGTAACGAACATCGAACTTCATGCGCGCATCTTCGAAAGCCTCGAAGCCGCACTCGTAAGGAGAATTCTTGGCAGGATCGGGACGACTCGGGCCAATCAGGCGCCCGGCATTCAGCGCAGCCACGCCAACGAACAGCCCCAGCCCCAAAAACACCAGAACCGGCAGATACAGTTCTAACACAAAATGGCCCTCCTCAGGTTCCGAGCACACCAACCGCCCGGGTGGTACTCCATTGTAGGGGCTTGGCCCCCTCCTTTGGATCAAAAGTTTTTTATAGGCCGATACCCTGCGTTACGGATCGGCCTGACTGGATATATTTCCAGTTTCTTCGATAACAAATATGGTGCCGATGGCCGGAGTCGAACCGGCACGGCTCTCGCCACTACCCCCTCAAGATAGCGTGTCTACCAATTCCACCACATCGGCATTCAATCTTCTGTTTCGACTGCGATCACTCCGATGAATCCGGAATATCCGCTTTCTTGTTTGTACCCCCCTGTTTCATCGCCGGTGCATCCGGGACATCATCAGGTACATCTTTTCCCTGCCCTTCTGCAGCGGTTTTCGCCGGCTCGGCCACCTCGGGAATATCGGCAGCCGGTGCTGCCGCCGACGAACCACTGTCACCAGCGGCTGGCGTATCCGCCGGCTGGCTACCCGGTGTAACCGCGGGCACCGAAGTCTTCTGCAACGAATCGATGAGACTGGTCGGCGCCTGATCGCGATGAGACACAATATAAGCAAGCGCAATACAATTGACAAAAAACGCCGTTGCCAGAATGGCTGTGGTGCGGCTCAGAAAGTTGGCCGCGCCCCGGGCGCCAAAAACAGTACCCGACGCTCCGCTGCCAAAAGCCGCGCCCGCATCAGCGCCCTTGCCGTGCTGCATCAGGATCAGCGTGATCAATGCCGCCGACAGCACCACTTCGGTGACCAGTAGAATCGTGTAAATCATTCCATCAATCTCAATTTGCGGCCGTGCAGATACCGAGAAAATCCTCGGCCTTGAGTGATGCACCGCCAATCAAGCCACCATCGATATCGGCCATGCCGAACAATTCCTTGGCATTATCCGGCTTGACGCTGCCGCCATAGAGGATCTGGATATTCTCGGCCACGCTTTCACTGCCGGAGGCGATCCGACCACGAATGAAGGCATGCACTGCCTGCGCCTGATCCGGCGTCGCTGTCTTGCCAGTGCCGATTGCCCAGACGGGCTCATAGGCAATCACCGATTTGGCCAGGGCATCGATTCCGGCCAACTCGATCACCGCATCCAGTTGCCGGGCGACCACTGCTTCGGTGATATCCTTTTCCCTTTCTTCCAGCGTTTCACCCACACACAGAATCGGTGTCAATCCGCCAGCTTGCGCCGCCACGAACTTGCGGGCGGTGAATTCGTCGTCTTCGCAATACAAGGCCCGTCGTTCGGAGTGACCAACAATCACGTACTGGCACCCGAACTCCGCCAGCATAGGAGCGGAAACCTCACCAGTGAAAGCCCCGGAGGTCTGGTCACTGACATCCTGTGCACCCAGTTTGACGGTACTGCCATCGAGCAGACGCTGGGCTTGCGCAAGATAGGGATAAGGTGGACAAACAGCCACGTCTGCCGCCTTCACTTGTGACAGACCGTCGAGAATACCCTGGATCAGTGTCTCGGTATCCGCCAGTGAGCCGTTGAGCTTCCAGTTACCCGCGACCAGAATCTTGCGCATAGACAGTTTTCTCCCTGTTTGAGACGTTGAGCAAAGGCCGGAATCTTACCGGGCAGATCCCAATAAATCAATAACTCATCACGTTTTCGATGTCGCCAGCAGGCATCCGGCAATCGTTGGGCGAACGCCAGTCAG
>CAZTJP010000009.1:0-1322 GCA_964613895.1 uncultured Thiotrichales bacterium
CGATGCTAGCCCGAATTTCTCACAGGATCACGACTGCGGCCGCCCAATGCGGCGCACTGACTGGCGTTCACTCGGTCGGGCGGCTCGACGTAGTGTCGACTACGCCTGCGCGGCCCTCGGTCGCGAACGCCAGCCATCGCACCACCTTGAGCAGCCTCGCTACGCGACCCTGTGAGAAATTCGGGCTAGATGACAAGCGCAACCAGCGAATCTACTTTCGGGAATACAACCCGTTTCCCGACCGGTTCGACAGCTGGATGATCGCCGAGCGGCTCGACGACGACCAACTGCTGACTCTGTTCCGACAGGTGCGCTGGCGCATGCTCGGCCTAACGGGTCTGGCCCTGATACTCAGCCTGACCATCGCCTGGGTGGCATCGCGCCGCTTGGCACGCCCTATTTGCCAACTGGCGCACAACCTGCGTGCCTGGGCAAAAAATGCCCCCCTGTCGCCCGATCTTCCGGCCCTGTCGAGTGAAGTGAGCGCCCTGCAACGCGCTTTCCACGACATGGTTCGCATCAACGAAGAAACCCAGGCACAAAAGGCACAAAGCGAGAAAAAGCTGCAACAATCCGCCCGCCTGGCGTCGATTGGCGAAATGGCCGCCGGCATCGGCCACGAGTTGAACAATCCACTGACCAACATCCTGTCGCTGGCCAAACTGATCCGGCATCAGCAACAGGCGGCAGGCGCCCCCACGACGGACACCGACGCCCTGCTGGAAGAGACACAGCGCGCCAGCCGGATCGTCAGAGGCATTCTCGATTTTTCCCGCCAGGTCGAACCCAATATCACCGCTTTGACACTCGGCCCCTGGCTCGACGATTGCCTCTCGCGGGTTCAGCGCGCCGCGACGGAGAAAGGCGTTCCCCTCGAGCTGGACCCAAACATCGACCGCGACCTGCGTTTCAACGGCGACCCTTTTCAGTTGCAGCAAGTGCTGGTCAACCTGCTGACCAACGCCATCCAGGCCAGCCCGGCAGGGCAACCCATCTCCATCCACGCGTTCAGAGCGGAACAAACGCTGATCCTGCAAGTGCGCGACCGGGGTGAAGGTATCGACCCGGAAATCGAAAACCGCTTGTTCGAGCCCTTTTTCACCACCCGTGAAGTCGGCGTTGGCAATGGCCTGGGCTTATCGATTAGCATGGGCATCATCGAGGTGCATGGCGGCTCGCTGGCGTTGCGCAACAACCCCGGCGGCGGCTGTACCGCGGAAATTCGGCTGCCACTATGAAACCCACCGTCTATTTCGTCGATGACGACCCCCGTGCGGGTGAGCTTTTCCAGCGATTCTGCCAAATGGCGGATATCGATGTCA